>JAUWSR010000051.1 GCA_030609975.1 Acidobacteriota bacterium
CCACCTTCCTATGTTCTTCCAGGTGGAAGGATTGGTAGTCGATCAAGGGATCACTTTTGCACATCTCAAGGGGACCCTCGAGTATTTCCTGAAGGCACTGTACCATGATAAGATCGCCATCAGATTCCGGCCGAGCATCTTCCCTTTCACCGAGCCTTCCGCAGAAGTGGATATCGGGTGTACTGTCTGTAATGGGAAGGAAAAGCAGTGCCGGGTATGCGGCGGGGCTGGGTGGATCGAGATTCTCGGTTCCGGCATGGTAGATCCTCAAGTTCTGAAAAATGTGAACATAGACCCGGAAAAATATTCTGGGTTTGCTTTCGGGATGGGCATCGATCGTACCGCCATGTTTTCCTATGAGATCCCGGACCTTAGATATTTTTACGAGAATGATTTGAGATTCATAAGACAATTTTCACGAAAATGAAAATCAGCAGAAACTGGCTCAACGATTATATCCAACTGGACCTGCCTATACCTGAACTTATAGATACTTTGAACAGGATCGGAATGCTGGTCGATTCCTGGGAAGATCTGGGGCACGATGTGGTACTGGAGATCGAGACTTATGCAAACCGCCCCGATACGCTCGGACACTTGGGGATTGCGCGTGAATTGTCTGCGGCCCTGGGTGTGCCTCTGAAAGAAAACGAGTGGCCCCTCATTGAAACCGAGGAAGAGATCGGAGGCGTTTTTGATATTCAGATCCTGGATGAGAATCTTTGCCCTCGTTACTGTGGCAAGATCGTTCGTCATGTCGAGGTAGGTCCCTCACCGGCATGGCTGCAGGAGAGACTGGCTGCCATGGGGCTCAGCTCCATCAACAATGTTGTGGATGTAACCAACTATGTGCTTTACGCCACGGCCCAGCCCATCCATGCTTTTGACCTTAACAAACTCGAAGGAGAAAAGATCCTTGTCCGGCGGGCTAAAAAGAATGAGGCGCTCAGAACTCTGGAAGGAGTGGACGTCTCTCTCACCTCAGATATGTTGGTGATCGCTGACGGGAAGAAACCGATCGCTCTGGCTGGAGTCATCGGAGGAGAGGACTCCGCGGTGACACAGAAAACGCGGGATGTCCTGATCGAATGTGCTACCTTTGATCCTGTTTCCGTACGCCAAACTTGGAAAAAGCTTGCTGTGCCAACCGATGCCTCCTACCGCTTTGAAAGAGGAACCGATATATCTTTCCCCCCCCGGGCGGCTAAAATGGCGGCTTCCCTGCTGTGTCAAATGGGAGGCAAGGCCCTTAAAGGGACCTTGGATGTGTATCCCAAGACACGCAAACCCCGGACGGTTGTGCTTCGTCACCAGCGTATCACGAATCTCTTGGGAGTCGAAGTCAAGAGTGACTTCGTGTTGAATATTCTCACCTGCTTGGACATGAACGCCGAATCTCAGCAACCTGGAATCTGGCAGGTCAAGGTTCCCACCTTCCGTGTCGATATTGAGCGGGAGGCGGATCTGGTCGAGGAGATCGCCCGTTTCTATGGCTATGAAAACATTCCCTCCCAACTTCCCGCTTTCCAGACTGAGGATATAAGGGTCGATCCTGAAAGAGCGTTGAATGAACGCATGCGGCAGCTTCTCTTTCATGCGGGATATGACGAAGTCGTTAACTACAGCTTTACGGACAGTGAAAAAGACGAGGTGTTCAACTCGGGCCTCTCGGCCCTCCGCATCCGGAATCCGATCTCCTCTCGGGCTTCACATTTGCGAACCAACCTTTTGAGCGGTTTGCTTGAGACAATTTCTTGGAACCGCAACCGGGGAGCAGAGGGTGTGCATGTTTTCGAGACTGGAAAAATATATTTTTGGGATGATTCGATCAGTCGCGAACGACGCCATCTTGGTCTGGCCACCTGGGGCCGGCTGGGCGCACACCACTGGCAGGAAGTTGACCGAGAGACGGATTTTTTCCATTTGAAGGGGACGCTGGAAAGCTTGATGGCCCAGATGCGTTTTGAGCCTGTGGCCTTTAAAGGAGCGGCCTCCCCCTATTTTCAGACGGATTATTCCCTGGAACTCAGCGTAAAGGGGACTGTGGTCGGTTATCTAGGCAAGCTGAAATCTGAGATACTGGGAGCACTTGACCTCAAGGATACCGTATGGGCTGCGGAGATCGACCTGGATGGTTTGTTCGAGCTTCAGCCCCATCCATTCCAGTACTCTCCTGTGATCAAATTCCCGAGTATCCTTCGAGATGTTTCATTTTTAGTAAGCCGTGATATCAATTATCAAGAGATCAAGGCCGCCGTGGATAAACTGGCGATTCCCAACCTGGAATCCTATGATCTCTATGATAGGTACACTGGATCTTCCGTACCTAAAAACAAGGTCAGCCTGTCCATGCGTTTCATCTTTCGCAATCCGCAGAAAACGCTGCTTGCCGAAGAAGTGGACGAACTCCAGGAAAAGATCATGAAAGCCCTGCGGGTGGGTTTTGACCTTCAATTTCGCAAAGGAGGGGAGAATTGACAAGTGAATTGGAACGAATTAAAATCCTGGAGGGGAAAATCTCGCAGGTCGTCGAGTACATAAACCGGATAAACAGTGAGAATAAACGACTAAAGCAGCAGGTAAAGGAATTGAAAGACGAACGCAAAGGATTGGCCGATGAGGCCAAGAGAGCCGGAAAGCTCGATGAGAATCTAAAGACTTTCGAAAAAGAGAGGGAGGCAATTAAAAGTAAAGTAGAAAGCATTATCGGCCAGATCGATCAACTTGAACTATGATTGATAAGATTATCGAGATCGAAATTTTCGATCAAAAATATAGGATAAGAGTCAAAGGAGAAGAAGACGAACAATACATAAGCCATTTGACTTCGTATGTGGATCAAAAAATGAGAGAAGTCGCGGTGAAATCCAAGTCAGCGGACAGCACAAAAATTGCGGTGCTGGCTGCACTGAACATCGCGGATGAATTTTTTCTTAACCAGAAAAAATTGGATAAACTCAACGAAGTCATCGGCAATATGGAAAGTGAAATAGAAGGTTTGGAGGAAAATCTCTTTAAAGATGAAAATACATACAAAAGTGTGGGCGAAGCCAACAAATAAAGCGAACAGGTTTTGCCATAGGAATTGAGAACGAACAAAGCTGCCATGTATATCTCCGTAGAAATATGAGAAAGAGCCAACATAGTCTCTCCTGACCATTCTCTCCTTTGACGCCCCATTTGGAGGTGGTCAAAGTGAATACGTTCTTATTAGGTGCAACGGCTTTCCTAGCCCTTGTCTGCGCCGTTTTGATCTTTGTTATTCTTAAACGAAGGTCCGGATCACGCTTGCTGCTGCATGTCAAGCAGGAAGCGGAAGTCCATATGAACCGGGCCAAAGAGGATGCTGAGAAGATCAGGCGTGAAGCTTCGCTAGAGGCCAAAGAAAAATATCTCAATTTAAAAACGGATTTTGAAAAACAGACGCGTGAACGCCGGCGCAAGTTCAACGACCATGAGCGCCGATTGGTTCAGAAAGAGGAGAATCTGGAGCGCAAGTTTCAGAACCTGGAGCGCAAAGAAAAGGAGTTTGTCCATAAGGAGCACCGTCTCTCATCCCGAGATCAAGAGCTGGTGGAAAAAGAACAAAAGGTCCAAGCGCTCAACAACAGGGTAATGGAAGAGCTCGAGCGCATAGCCGGCTTGACTCAGGAAGAGGCCAAGAAGGAACTGCAGAACCGGATCGAAGATCAGGCTAAGCTGGAAGCGGTGCAGATTGTCCGTAGGATCGAGGAGGAGGCCCGGGAGCAAGGCAGTGCCAAAGCCCGTGATATCATCAGCATGGCGATTCAGCGTTCTGCCGCTGAGCATGTGGTGGAAACCACGGTTTCGGTCGTGGATCTTCCTTCGGATGATATGAAAGGCCGGATCATTGGAAGAGAGGGACGGAATATCCGTGCCTTAGAGTTAGCCACAGGTGTGGATATTATCGTCGATGATACTCCGGAAGCCGTGATCCTCTCCAGTTTTGACCCTATTCGGAGGGAAATGGCTCGTTTGGCCATCGAGAAGCTTGTGATGGACGGCCGTATCCATCCCGCCCGCATCGAGGAAGTGGTGGAGACGGTCAAGCAAGAACTGGAACAGAAGATCAAACAGGAAGGTGAGAATGCCGTCCTGGATCTGCGGGTTCAGAACATCCATCCCGAACTGATCAAACTGCTGGGCAAACTCAAGTACCGAACCAGCTATGGTCAGAACGTCCTGCAGCATTCCAAAGAAGTGGCTTCGTTGTGTGCTCTGATGGCCAGAGAGCTGGGCGCGGATGTCAATGTTTCCCTGCGAGCCGGCCTTCTGCACGATGTTGGCAAGGCGGTGGATCGCGAAGTCGAGGGGACACATACCGAGTTGAGTGTATCCTTGAGCAAGAAATATGGAGAATCCGAAGCGGTCTGCCAAGCGATCGCATCCCATCACCGGGACATCGACTTTCCCTCAGTGGAAGCGGTGCTGGTTCAGTCGGCGGATACTCTCTCTGCAGCCAGACCGGGAGCTCGGCGTGAACTTCTCGAGACCTACATCAAGCGGCTGGAAAAACTGGAGGAAGTCGCCAACTCTTATGAAGGCGTCGCCAAGGCTTTTGCCTTGCAAGCCGGTCGCGAGATCCGGATCATCGTCGAGAGTAAAAAGATATCCGATGACCAAGCAACGCTGGCGGCCAAGGACATTGCCCAGAAGATCAAGGAGGAGATGGATTATCCCGGCCAGATCAAGGTAACCGTCATTCGGGAAATGAGAGCGGTTGAGTATGCCCGCTAAGATCCGGATCCTGTTTCTCGGGGATATCATTGGGCGTCCAGGGAGACGCGTGATCGGGCGTTATCTGCCCCCGGTTATCCGAAAGTATTCCCCGACCCTGATCGTCGCCAATGCCGAAAATGCCGCGGGTGGGATCGGCTTGACCGAGCCCATCGGAAGGGAACTATTTTCTTGGATGGATGTCCTGACCTCTGGAAATCACATCTGGGACAAGAAAGAAGCCGTTGCATATATGGACAAAGAACCGCGTGTCCTGCGCCCGGCCAATTATCCCGAGGGCAATCCCGGCAGGGGAGCCTATGTGTGGGAAAGCAAAGACGGCCAGAAGGTGGGGATCTTAAACCTGCAAGGGCGGGTGTTTATGGAACCCATTGACTGTCCCTTTCGGGTTGCGGATGAAAGGATAGCCGAATTGAAGGAGGAAACTCCCGTGATCCTTGTGGATTTCCATGCCGAGGCCACATCGGAAAAGCAAGCCTTGGGTTGGTACTTGGATGGCAAAGTCTCTGCCGTTTTTGGTACTCATACTCATGTTCCCACAGCGGATGACCGCATCCTGCCCCAGGGAACAGGCTACATCACCGATGTGGGTATGGTGGGGGCCTATGATTCCGTGATCGGCATCCGGCGGGATCAGGCCTTGCAGAGGTTTTTGACCTCCCGGCCCCAGCGGTTCGAGCCCTCCAAAGCCGGTGCGCTGCTGGGCGGAATACTGGTCGAGGTAGATGCCCAGACCGGCAAAGCCTTGTCTTTGAAACGGATCACTCATTGTGAGGAAGAGCATGTTAGAACACGGGAGCTTTGATCGACAGAAGATCTACAGTGTTACAGCCCTTACCCGGATGATCAGGGCTGCACTGGAGACCTCTTTCCCAGCTCCTGTCTGGGTGGAAGGGGAGATATCGAACTTTACCCGTGCACATTCCGGGCACCTGTATTTCAATCTCAAGGATAAGGATGCCCAATTGGCAGGCGTCATGTGGCGCTCCTCAGCGGAAAAGGTCCCATTTGAACTGGAAAGTGGACAACAGGTCGTTTGCCGGGGACAGATCAACGTTTATGAGCGCCGGGGGCAGTACCAGTTTCAAGTCGAGATCATCGAACCTAAGGGCAAAGGCGCCCTCCAGTTGGCTTTCGAACAGCTCAAGGAAAAGCTACAAAAAGAAGGGCTGTTTTCTTCCGAGCTTAAAAAAAGCCTGCCGCTGCTTCCTAAAAAAGTGGGCATTGTCACCTCGCCCAAAGGAGCCGCCATCAGCGATATTCTTCGGACCTTGGAGCGGCGTTTCGCGCGGCTGCATATCCTGATCCTTCCCGCCAAGGTCCAGGGGGAGGGAGCGGCCGAGGAGATCGCCGCCGGGATCGATTATTTTACTGCCCGCAAGGATTTTGATGTTATCATCGTAGGCCGCGGAGGAGGTTCTATCGAGGACCTATGGGCTTTTAATGAGGAGATCGTGGCGCGGGCTATCTTCCGGTGCCCTCTCCCCGTTATTACCGCCGTTGGGCACGAGGTGGATTTCACCATTGCGGACTTCGTCTCTGATATTCGGGCTTCAACGCCCACAGCCGCCGCCGAAATGGTCATCGAGACCGAACAAGCATTGTTGGATAAGATCGATAACCTGCGGACAAGAATGGTTCAGCTTCTGCGTTTTCAGACCCAGGAACGGAAAAACGATCTCTTGAGCTTGGTTCATCACCGGGCCTTTCAAAACTTTAAGATGAAGGTCCTGAATCTCTTCCAACGGGTGGATGACCTGGAACTGCGGGCTTTGAATTCTCTCCGGGATGAACGCCAGCGGCTGTCTGAAAGCCGCTCACGAACCCAACTCTTGGAAGAGAGGAGTGTTAATCTCATCAAGGCTAAACTCCAGGTGCTTAGGGCTCAATGGGAAAAGCTGAGTGCTGAGCTGCACAACCTGAGCCCTCTATCCATTCTGAAAAAAGGCTACACCTTGTGTTGGGACCAAGAGAGAAAGTGTTTAATACGCCGAATCGAAAACATTGAGGAAGGAGATAGGCTTACGGTCTCCTTCTATCGGGGAGAGTTTGCTTGTCAAGTTAAGGCCCTAAACCGGGGGATCGCGATCGAGGACCACGGCAGAAAAGATAAACAAGGATGAGGAGGACAGTATGAAGGACATGAGTTTCGAGAAGGCATTGGGCGAGCTGGAAGAGATCGTTAACAAGCTCGAGGGTAGCGAACTGTCCTTGGATGAATCGCTGGGTCTTTTTGAAAAGGGAGTCCAACTGGCGCGCTTTTTACGCAAAGAGCTGGAGACGGCCGAAAAGAAGGTCGAGATTTTGCTGAAGGACGAGAAGGGGGATCTCAAACCCGAGCCCTTTGAGCTGACCACCCAAGAAGGGGGTGCGGTAGAGGAGTCTCAGAAAGAGAAATCCGTAGAGGATGACGACATCCCTTTTTAAGAGGAACAAACCATGCCGAAGCTTCTGGATCAGATCCAATCACCTCAGGATGTAAAAAAACTCTCCATCAAGGAGCTCGTGCAGCTTTCTCAAGAGATCCGAAGCCTGATCATTCATACCGTATCCAAGACCGGCGGGCATTTGTCTCCCAACTTGGGAGTTGTGGAAATGACTCTGGCCCTGCACTTTGTGTTCGATTCTCCCCGGGACAGGATCATCTGGGATGTCGGCCATCAGTGCTATACGCATAAGATCATCACGGGGCGGAAAGACCGCTTTGCCAAGCTGCGTCAGTTCGAGGGACTCTGCGGATTTCCGGTGCGTGAAGAAAGCGAACACGATGTCTATAACACCGGGCATGCCTCAACGGCTCTCTCCGCAGCTCTGGGTATGGCAATTGCCCGGGATCGCAAGGGTGAGGACCACCACGTCCTGGCGGTAGTGGGGGATGGAGGCTTGACCGGGGGAGTGGCCTTGGAGGCTCTCAACCAGATCGGCCACCAGAGAGACCGGCTCATTATCGTGTTGAATTATAACGAGATGTCGATCTCCCCCAACGTAGGAGCCTGGTCCCGCTATCTGACCTACCTCGTGTCCGGGCAGCACTATCTGCGCATGAAGGACCATGCCAAGACTTTTCTGAAAGCCATCCCCGTCGTGGGCTGGCCCTTGATCAAGATCGGCCGAGCCCTGGAGGAGAGTATTAAAAAAACCTTTTTCCCAGGGTTGTTGTTTGAGGAATTGGGAATTCGCTATATCGGACCGGTTCAAGGACACAGCTTTCCTTCTTTGATCGAAGTGTTCGAGGAAGCCAAAGGCTACGATGGTCCGGTTCTGATCCTGTGCGTCACAAAAAAGGGCCGGGGCTACCTTCCTGCACAAAATAAGCCTGCGAGTTTTCACAGCGCCTCCCCTTTTGACATCAAGACCGGGGGGTCGAAAAGCCAGGATAAACGACCGTCCTATTCTTCGGTGTTCGGAGAGACCGTCATGGAATTGGCCCAGAAAGATGATAAGATCGTGGCCTTAAGCGCAGCTATGCCCGAAGGGACAGGGCTGGATGCCTTCAGCCGGAGGTTCCCGGAAAGATTTTTCGATGTGGGCATCGCCGAACAGCACGCGGTCGACTTCGCTACCGGAATGGCCTTGGAGGGATTTAAACCCATTGTTGCGATCTATTCCACATTCTTACAGCGTGCCTATGACCAGCTCTACCATGATGTCTGCCTGATGGACGTCCCTATCGTATTTGCCCTGGACCGCGCAGGGATCGTTCCGGCCGATGGGCCGACGCACCAGGGAATCAACGATATCGTTTACCTCCGCCATCTTCCCAATATGATCGTGATGGCACCCAAAGACGAGAATGAACTGAGGCACATGCTGCGCTCTGCCCTGGATTACTCCCATCCCGCAGCCAGACGTTTTCCCAAGGGAAAGGTGTACGGCGTGACACCGGATACGTCTTTCAAAACCATCCCCCTGGGAGAAAGTGAACTGCTGAAGGAGGGGCAAGACCTGCTGCTGGCCTATGGGAATTTGGTTTACCCATGCTTGGATGTGGCTCAAGAACTGGAGAAAGACGGCATCAGCCTGGCAGTTATAAATGCACGTTTTGCCAAACCCCTGGATGAGGAAAAGATCCTGTCCTACGCACAAGCCGGGCGGACCATATTCACGGCTGAGGAGGGGGTTATTGATGGGGGCTTCGGGAGTGGCGTAAGGGAATTGTTGGATCGAGAGGGACGTTTCGATCTGCGCTTCAAGCGTCTCGGTCTGCCTGTGGAGATCTATCCTGTGGGAAGTGTCGACCAGATCAAGGCCAGGTTTAAGTTGGATACGCCCGGGCTCATCGACCAAATCAAATCCTTTTACACTTGAATTATTCGTAAAAGCGGCCGACAATGTCCAATTGAAAAACACTAATACTTTACTGTCGGCATCTTTCACCCTGCGGGCGAGTTGATCTCACTGCATCTGCATCGTCGCGTCCCCTTCGCAGTAGTAAACTACAGCTTCAGGACACACTCCTTGCAGTTACAGCAATCTCAACCCGCAAATAATCCAAGTCTTATTTGAATTATTTGTAAAAGCAGCCGACATATAATTTTCAAAATCCCCTCAAACAATCCAAATTCCTTATAGGGAGAGGAGGGTGGAGTAAGCTGGTTGGGGGTTTGTTTTCCCAGGCTAATTAAATTACAATGGAGAAAAACCGGACGGAGGCGAGAGCAGCGGAGTTGCAGACGGTCATGAAAGAGCGAGCGGATCGGCTGATGGTGGCGCAAGGACTGGCAGAAAGCCGTCAGAAGGCCCAAGCCTTGATCATGGCGGGTCTGGTTTATTCAAAAGACGAAAAGATCGACAAACCGGGACAACTGCTGAAGAACGACCAAAGTCTCGATCTGAAGGAGACTCTCCCCTATGTGTCGCGGGGAGGACTGAAATTGGCGGCTGCTCTGGATGGATTTCACCTCTCTGTAACCGATAAAGTGGCGGTGGATCTGGGCGCGTCCACAGGAGGATTCACTGATTGCCTTCTCCAATATGGGGCCCGTAAAGTATATGCTGTGGATGTGGATACCCGGCAGTTGGATTGGAATCTGCGCCAGGATCCCCGAGTTATCCTCATCCAGAAGAATGCACGCTATTTACAAAAAGAGGATATAAGGGAAAAGGTAGAGTTAATCTCACAGGATCTGTCCTTTATTTCGGTGCTAAAAGTTCTTCCGGCGATTTCGTCGTTTTTAGAGTCCGGGCAATTGGTCTCACTCATTAAGCCTCAGTTCGAGGTAGGGAAAGGCCAGGTTGGAAAAAAGGGCGTGGTCAGGGATCTACGTCAGCACGAAGAAGTATTGCAGCGGGTCATCCAGGGCGCTCAAGCTTTGGGCTTTATCGCCGAAGGGATCCTGCGTTCTCCCATAAAGGGGCAAAAAGGGAATCGGGAGTTTTTTATCCTGTGGTCCCTTCAGGCCAGATCGATGGATGCAGAGAGATTAACCAATTTAATCAAGGAGACAGTCTGGGATGAGAACGATTAAACGAGTGGGTTGTGTTATTAAACCTCATGCTCCGGATGTGGATCAGCTTGTGCTGGGACTTATGGGGTATCTCCGGGAAAAAGGAATCGTCTGTCAGCTGGAAGAAGCGGCTGCCCAGAAGGTTGGAATTGAAGGCGGCCTGCAGCGGGAGGATATCCCGGCCCAGGTAGACCTGGTCGTTGTCCTGGGTGGAGATGGCACCATGCTCAGTATCGCTCACCTAGCTGCTGTTAATGATGTGCCGGTCCTGGGAGTGAACTTGGGGAGCCTGGGCTTTTTAACTGAGGTTCCTGTGGACGAGATGTATCTGACCCTGGATGCCTTTCTTGGAGGAGAGGAGCGGATTGTGAGTCCCAGACAAATGCTCGAGGTTTTAACCCGGGGGGAGCTCTTCTATTGCCTGAACGATATCGTGATCAACAAGAGTGCCCTGGCTCGTATGATTCAATGTGCAATCTGGATCGATGATAAAAAGATCTCGATTCCTCGGGCGGATGGCTTGATCGTCTCCACGCCCACCGGTTCAACGGCCTATTCTCTATCTGCCGGTGGCCCTATCATACAGCCCCACATTCCCGCCATTATCATCGCACCTATCTGTCCGCATACGCTGTCTTTCCGGCCCATGGTTATCACTTCCGAGGCTAAGATCAAAATCCAGCTCTTGACGACCGGAGAGAAGGCTTACCTTACCCTGGACGGACAGCGGGGTAACCTTATGGAGGCAAATGAGACCATAGCGATAAGCACGAGTGACTTAAAGCTGCATCTGATATCTTCGCCTAAAAGGAATTTTTTTGATCTGCTCCAACAAAAGCTGGGCTGGGGCAAACAATAGTTTTTCATAAATACTGCCAACAAAGTCCCTGTAATTTCTGATCATTTCGATAATGATTCCCTTATGTAAGGCGAAAGATCATCAAGTATTCCTTTTTATAAGTTCATTTTTTTTGTTGACAGTATTTACCCTACGGGCGAGCCAATCTTGCCCCATCTGCGTCGTTGTGGCCCATTCGCGGTAGAGGCCAACAGCTTCATGGGCCACGCTGAATTAGAGTTGGTAAACAAGGAAGCATCCCCAAAACTGCGGTCTGTAAGTGATTGGTGCATTAGAATTTGGCGTAAATAATCCGACTGGAGCGAAGCCATCCCCAAATTCTGGTGTCGTCACGGCGAGATGCTTACGCAAAAAAAAAGAATCTGGAAATGTACCTGCAAGGCCGGGTATAATGGGACCTTATAATCCATGATAGGAGGACGCCGTGTCTGAAGATATTTTAAACGTGACGGACGCTATTTTTGAAGAAGAAGTCTTGAAATCAGAGCTTCCGGTTTTGGTGGACTTTTGGGCGGTCTGGTGTGGACCCTGCCGAATGGTTTCACCGACTGTAGAGAGCATGGCTCAGGAATATGCAGAAAAGCTCAAAGTGGTTAAACTGAATGTCGATGAGAATCAAGCCGTCCCTTCCAAATATGGGATCATGAGCATCCCTACGCTGCTGCTTTTTAAATCCGGAGAGCTTAAAGAAACCATCGTAGGGGCTCTTCCCAAGGGTAAGATCGTAGAGGTGGTATCAAAACACCTATGATGAGCGAAACATATGACGTGGTCATTGTTGGGGGTGGTCCTGCTGGATTGGCGGCCGCTATCTATACAGGACGCGCCCGTTTAAATACCCTGATCCTCGAGAAGGCCTTACCTGGGGGACAGATCCTGCTTACCGATTGGATCGAAAACTATCCCGGATTCGCGGAAGGGGTGAACACCTTTTCCTTAATGGACAACTTTCGCGCCCAAGCGGAACGCTTCGGGGCCAAGATCGTTATGGAAGATGTCGAAAAAATAGAGAAAAAGGACGACCAGTGGCAGCTTCAGGGACAAGAAAATTCCTACCTGGCCCGGGTGGTCATCATCGCGACGGGAGCGTCCCATCGCAAGATGGGGATTCCGGGAGAAGCGAAGCTGACCGGCCGGGGGGTCTCTTTCTGTGCCACCTGTGATGGGGCCTTCTTCCGTGATAAGGTCGTGGGAGTTGTCGGCGGTGGCAGTTGGGCCTTGACCGAAGCGCTGTTTCTTACGAAATTTGCAAGTATGGTAAAACTTTTTCATCGCCGTCAGGGATTCCGGGCAGAGAAGATCCTCCAGGAAAGGGTACGCGACCACGAAAAGATCGAATTGGTCTTGGATACGGTCATAGAAAAGATCAACGGTGAAGCCAAGATGGAGACCCTCACCACCCGCAATGTCAAAAACGATCAGGTCATGGATGTGACCTGTGATGGCCTTTTCGTTTCTATCGGGATGATTCCCAACACAGCTTTTTTAGGCGATCTACTGGAGCTGAACGAATGGGGAGAGATCGTCGCGCGTAAGCATATGGCAACCTCTCAACCTGGGATCTATGCGGCCGGTGATGTGACCGATGCCTGTTCCAATCAAGTGGCCATCGCTGCTGGGGCAGGGGTAGAGGCGGCTATCGCAGCAGACGAATACCTCTCCAACCTCTAAGATAGATTATTCTTAAAAGCTGCTGACATTATCAACTTAAAAACCACCTGAAATTCTATTGTCAGCATCTTTTTACCCTTCGACAAATTGCTCTAGGATGGGCTTACTTTGTTAAGAGTTTTTGAGATTTTTTTGAATTAGAAAGAGGTTGCAGTCTACATAAGAGTGGTCTTTAACAAATTCAAGTTTCAGCTTTTTCCTAATTTCATTATTGTGAATTCTTATAACAAAATGCTGTTCTGGCGGCAAAAAATCTAAACCTTCGCAGTAATCTTTCACGTCCTCCAATTCCATCCCTTTTTCCAGTATTTTGAATTTGTCCATGACCTCTTTTGGCCCTGCTGCGAGTTCATGCGCACCCCCTGGTTCAGCCAGGACTATCTTGCCGACGTTCTTTAAGGCTCTGAAAAAATGCCTCATTGCTTTCTTGCGATTATAGATGTGGTGGAATGCATCATAGGAAAGCACTGCATCCAAAACATGGTCTTTTAAAGGAAGGTTTTCAATATCCGCTACTACAAAGTGGGGTCGATTTTCCTTAAGGCGGTCAATTCCAATGTCCAAATAGGTCCTGCAGATATCTAAAGCAATGGCTTCAGTGCCCATTTTTTTCAGCCACTCTGTGGTCCAGGCATAACCTGCACATATATCTAATATTACATCCCCAGGTTTGAGTTCCAGCAGGGGCAGAGTATTGCCCAATCGATTGATCAATTGGATTGTGAATCCTGTGTTTCCCGGGTTAAATGGAGCGACATATCCGGGACCAAAAAAGTGTGGATCTGTGACTTTTTCCTTGATATGGATTTCAGCATTTTTGTAGTGTATGCCATTGTCCTCTTCATTCGGTTTTGTGCCCGGGGTCGCTTTTTGAAATGTCTCGATTATATCTTGCGCAAGTGCCGGTTTGAGTTCTCTGAGGAATTGATGATCCCTTTCCCAGTCTCGCAGCTGATCCGGCAAAAGTTCAGGTATGAAGTTGTAAATTGGATACCAGCGATCGCATTCCTTGCATAGCAAAAGGCCATTCTTGATCTCTGTCTTTGTATCCTGAGGTGGATCAAGGCAGGACAAGTCGCTTTGGCAGGCGGGGCAGCAGATGAAATCTAAAAGACGAAGATTCATGTTTTAGTCAGAGGTGAGTTTTTCGACCTTTTTTTTGAGTTTTTTCACGTCTTTGATGAGATCGTAGAGTTGTGGAATAACCACCCAGGCCTTGCGCCAAACTCGAACATCGAGGTGAGGGGAGCCGGAGACTATGGCTCCTTCCGGGATGTTCTTGGTGATCCCGGATTTGGCGAGCACGATGGCGTTGTCCCCGATCTCGATGTGGTCAGGGATGCCTGCCTGCCCGGCCAGGATCACATTCCTGCCAATTTTAGAGCTGCCTCCTATTCCCACTTGAGAGATGATGAGGCTGTTTTCTCCGATCTCGACATTGTGCCCGATCTGAACGAGGTTGTCGATCTTAGTGCCCCGTTTGATGATCGTGTTTCCCAAAGCGGCCCGATCGACCGTCGTGTTGGCTCCGATCTCCACGTCATCCTCGATGATGACTCCTCCAGCCTGGGGGATCTTAGCGTGGGTCTTGTTTTCAGTCTGGAGATAACTGTATCCATCCGACCCGATGACCACACCGTTATGCAGGATAACACGATCTCCCAGATATACTTTTTCACGCAGGGAAACTTGCGAGTGGATAATGCAATGGCTTCCGATCTTTACCTGCGGATAGACGGATACATGGGGATAGATAACCGTTCCATCCCCGATCTCAACCTCGTTGCCTAAAAGTGAAAAAGCGCCGACGGCGACATCTTTTCCGATGCGGGCAGTGGATGAGACTTGGGCCAGGGGGTGGATTCCAACATGAGGCCGGTAGGGCTTAAAAAACAATTTTACGGCGCGCACAAAATCAGGTTGAGGATCAGGTGAATAGATAAGCGGAAGGGCGTCAAATTTTTCTTCTTGTGAAACGATGGCGGCCGATGCTTTGGTGTTTTCGAACCGGGTGCGGAGTTTTTCTTGAGAGAAAAAAACCAGATCTCCTTCCCCTGCATCCTCCAGGTTGGCCACTCCCTTGAGTAGGGTATTTCCCTCGCCTGTAAAGGAACAGCCTAAAAGGCCGGCCAGCTCCTCTACGGTCAAAGGTGGGACTGGAATATCAGGTGACTTTTTCATGATATCGCTCGTTCAGCACAGCGGCCAGTTCCGCTCCCCAAAACAAAAGCATCAGGGAGAAAGAGATCCACAACATAAAAAAGATGATCGAGGTCAAAGTCCCTTGAACGAGCCGGGATAAGACGATGCCGATGGCCGAAAAATGAGCTATGTAAAAGGCGAACAGGCGTTTGAACAATTCCCAAAGAATGGTGGCCACCACTGCTGCCATGGCGGCTGGCCTGGTGTAGACTTTGATCTCGGGAATGAATTTGTACATGATGAAAAAAACC
>JAUWSR010000234.1 GCA_030609975.1 Acidobacteriota bacterium
CCCCAGTCCTCTCTCACCAAAACCTTAGCTACAGCGGTAGAGAAATTTACTAGGGGGACCCTATTCGCAGACCGATATGAGATCATAGAGGAATAGCCAGCTATCTATCGAAAAACTTGCAGAGAGAGATTCTAATGTTTTCAGACATATCAACAGCCGTCATTATTCTTATCTTTCTTACTCTTTCGCTTTTTTTGCTGCTTAAAAAGATATTTAAGTTCAGTTTCGCCTACGACTCCTACCTCAATTATTTATGGACATTTTCCTTGATATTCGCCGTATCAGAGGTTGTCTCCTTCGAAATAGCCATATGGATTTTAGCGTTTCTCTGTTTTGTGGCCTTACGTGAGTATTTTTCTTTAGTGGACATCAGATTGCAGGACCGGTGGGGTATTTGGGGGGCTTATCTTTCGATCCCCTTCATGATCATCTTTATCCAGTTGGACTTCTATGGGATGTTCATTATCTCCATTCCTGTTTATGGTTTTCTTGTCATCCCCTTCCTGGTGACGTTAGGAGGAAAGGAGGTCAAAGGGACTCTTCTGTCTGTGGGAATTATTGACCTAGGGATATTTCTTCTCGTTTACTGCATCGGTCACATTGGCTACCTGTCGCTTTTTTCGACATGGTGGGCCATCATGCTGATTGCCAATGTGGCCGTCTGTGACTCACTTGCCACTCTGATGAGGAACTGGAAGAACCATCGCTGGAGCAATGCCTCAACCCGGTGCTTTGTCTCAATTCCGATCACTGTCAGCCTCACTTTAGTCCTTTCTTATTGGACAGGGATACCCTGGTTCCACTGTACAATTCTGGGGATACTCATTCCTGTTCTGGCAGCCATCGGACGTCATACCATAAGATACATTGAGAAGGATCTTGGAATCAGCCGAGATTTACTCCGCCCAGGGAGAGGCCAGGTGCTAGACAACCTTAGGTCATTCCTTTATGCGGCGCCGGTGGTATTCCATTACCTCCGGTTTTTTTCCATGAGATCCGATGTTTTCTGAGATGAATAAGTCCACCCGTCTTTTTTCCCTGCGAATTTTGATTCATCTAATTCTGCTCAGGCCGTTTTTGAAGTTGTTTTTCGGAATTAATGTTGCCGGATGGAGGAATTTAGCCTCTCTGGACCAGTATATTGTTATTGCCAACCATAACAGCCATCTGGACACCCTACTGCTGTTCTATGCCCTTCCCGTTAAACATATCGTGACGACTCGTCCTGTTGCGGCTGAAGAATATTTCTCAAAAAGTAAAGTCCTATTCAAGCTGGTGAATTACCTCTTCCGTCCTATCTGGATCGTGAGAGGCCAGGAAGTTGATGACCCTCTGGTGGAAATGAAAGAGGTGTTGAATTCAGGGCAGAACATCATCATTTTTCCTGAGGGAACACGAGGAGTTCCTGGACGGATAGAAAAATTTAAGACCGGAATCGGTAGACTGGCCGTAGAGTATCGGAACGTTCCGATTATTCCTGTTTTTATCTCAGGCGCTGAGAGGGCTTTCCCCAAAAAAAGCGCCATCCCCATGCCTATATGGAATAATGTCACCATCGGTCCTCCGCAAATATTCAAAGGAGAAAGTCAAGATATCACCTCTTCCCTTGAGGAGATGATCCGGGAGCTGTCTGAATCGGAGACCGCACAAAGACACAAAAGATCTGTGCGATCCAAGCCTGCATTCGTTATCGCAGTGTTGGGTATCGATGGCTCAGGAAAAAGTACCCTCTCCAGAACGGTTTCGAAAAAACTCTCGGATACCTGTCGAGTTTGCCTGGTCAGCGATAACCTGGAACTCTACGAGAAAAACAAGCAAAAAGAACTTCAGCCTCTGCTTACCGAAAAAGTAAGAGAAGCCTTGGGCAGATATGCGAAGAGGGCCAAATCCCTGAAGCATTACAAGCTTCCAAAGCTGGCTGAGATTCTGCTCAGGGATCACATTATGGGTGATGTTCAGAGATGGTATACACCTGATATTATTGTCCAGGATGGATGTCCGTTGATCAACCTGGCCGCATGGGCAAAATTATACAGGGAGGAATATGTCGATACGGATGTTTGCGCCAAGGCAATTCGGATCCTTACAGGCGAAAGGGAAGCGATTAGAAAAGATGATCCCATCTTTACGAAATTTCCTGAGCTGGCTGCTCTGAAGCGCTTCAATCTTGATCACATGAGGCTCCCTGATGCTGTCATCATGCTTGATGTGGCACCCGCTGTTTCAATGCAAAGAATTCAAAGCAGAGGTGAGCAAATGCAGGTCCATGAAACAGAGGAAAAGTTGGCTAGGCTGCGAGAAGGCTACCTCTTGGTAATCCAGGTCGTAGAACAAGAATTCAAAATCCCAACCCGTATTCTTGATGGAGATTCAGAAATCGAAAAATTGACAGCATCTGCCCTCGAATTTGCCAAAGACTCAGGCCATAGGGAAACTAAATATGAGTCATCGCATAATTGAAGTCGGAGTCATGACATGATTGAAGTCATTGCCACAACCATATCCGGTTCGATCAAAGACTGGGGCAAGGTCCACAAAATAGTTCCTTTATTCAAAGAACATGGAAGAGAGGATGTCTCTCTGCATGCCGTTGATAGCCATGCAGAGGCCAAGGAACTCACCCATGACCTTGTTGTGAAGGGAGCACGAACCATAATATCGGCTGGGGGCTCGGGCACTTTTAACAGTGTTCTTGAGGGATGCTTAAGTTCCAAGGTTGGACTTGGGAACATTACTCTTGGTTTCCTTCGTAAGGGATCAGCCGATCTTATCGGAAAGGTTCTGGGAATGCCTGATGACATCGAAAGTGCCATAAAGGTCTTTGTTGAATCCTTGGCTGAGAAAAGAACTGTGAAGTGTGATGTTATCCAGGCAGTAAGTGGAGAACAGGGTGAAAAGCCTCGCCACTTTGTGGGATATGGAGGAGCGGGAATTTTCGGAAGGATTCCCCACTACACCGAGAATCGTTTTATCAAATATTACAAAGGCATTTTGGGCCAATTGTTTGGTGACCGAGGTCCCTTTTTTGTCGGGGCCTTATTAGCCGTTCTGGATAAGACCATCAAGCGGATTGGGAGAAGTAAAACATCGTGGAGTATCTCCGTCGACGGGAAGAAAGTCACACAAGACAATTATCAAGCCATGGTCATTGTGAACGGAGACCTCGGCCCTGATCTTCCTTTTGCAAAGTCAGTCCCGCTTGGCTCTGGAGATTTTCATTTATTTGCGATCAGGGACCTGGGACTGCGCCGCTTACCCAAACAATTCAAACGTGCTTGGGATTCTTCTATCACAGATCGTCCAGAACTCTTGGGATTTGAATCTTATCGTATTGAAAAGTCCCTGAAGATTGAACCTGACAATAACAGACCCTTTCCCGTCAATGTGGATGGTTCCACTATGCTCTGCAGACATTCCGCAACTTTCCACATTGCCGATTTTATAAATCTGATTTCAATTTGATTGTTGATTGTGGTCTCACTTTCCAGCCGCAAAGCCCAAGCGCCGTGGATCAGTTATGCCGTGGATCTTACCGGTCTTGGAATCCTGCCAAATGATCTGCATGGATCCGGTGTGAAAATTAAAATCACCCAGATCCTTGATCCTGATCCCCCTGGCAGCCAATCCCTTTCGGATCTTATCGGAAATACGCGATTCCATATCTATGGTATCCTTCTCGCGAAAAGCCCAGAACCTGGGTGCCTCTGCAGCATCTTTGGGGTCCATACCAAAGTCAAGAATATTGATGAGCACTTCGGTGACCGGTTGAGGCGGATTTCCCGGTGTTCCCATAGCCAGCCAGGGCTTCCCGTCCTTTGCGATCATGATGGCGGAAATAGGTAGGATCAGGCGTCCTCTCGACTCCATTCCGCTTCCCGTGGCCCTCACACCGTCAATGAAGATACCAGGTGCTCCTCCATGAATGGTATGCAGCAGGGAGATCCAGTTGCCCTGGCTGTCAGCAACCACAATATGATCGCTTCCCACCTCGCTCGTGAAGCGGCTGTCCACACGCGATACATTCGCTGGCTCCTTTATTCCTTTTTCAGGAGCCAGGTCTATTTTAAGCGTCGTCTCCCGGACGAATTCCGCGCCCATCTTACCGTATTCCTTGGAAAGCCAGAGTTTCGATGGAATATTGTAAGTCAACGGATCACGGATAGCACCGGATGTTTCCTCGGCGACTCGCCCGAAAGAACGAGCCAGGATCTCCAAGCACTCGCTGGATTCGGTATAATGGCCTAGACTCTTGAGGTCGAAGTTTTCCAGGATGTTCAAATTGTATCCCACAACAAGTCCTCCGGTATCTGGAGGAGGGGAGCCCAGGATTTCATGCCCCCGGTAGGTAAACCGCACCGGATCGTCCCAGCTTGGCTGATATTTCTCCATGTCGTCCATCGTGATCTGATGGCCCTTTTTCTTGGCGGCTTCGACAAACTTTTTTCCCCATTCTCCCGTGTACATATAATCCGGACCTTCAGAAGTGATCCTGCGCATCGTCTCAGCCAAGGCCGGCATCTTCCAGCGTTGTCCCACGCCTACCAGAAATCCATCCGGCATGTAGAAATCCCGGGCTTCTTTGTGGTCGCGAAGATCTCCCAGGAAGCCGAACTCAAAAAGAGAAAAATTGAGACCATACATAAAGGATGTAACAATGGTTCCTTCTTCGGCAGCGGCAATAGCGGACTTGAAGTAGCTGGCCCATGGCCGCGAGCCGAACCGCTCCGCAAGCATGGCTGCCCCTCTAACCGTTCCGCCAATGGAGATCTTAGGAGCTTTCGCTGGACTCCCGGCGACGGCATTTATTGAGTAGTACTTGCCAGAAGCGGCATCGTAATAGATAGCCGACATGCTACCGAAGAGGAAGACCATGTGATAATCGTGGACCTGCTGGACAAACAAAGCCGTTAGCGCAGCATCTACAGCATTACCGCCATTTTCCAGCACTTCGACAGCTGCCATCGTTGAACTGGCAAGCTGTGTGCTGACCATGAATTTATCACCGATCGCTTCTTTCTTAGGCCCTTGATTGAGAATGGGATTGGCTGGGTCGGTCAGATCGTAAGTTCTCTTTTGCTGGGCAAACAAGGTTGTGGACACGATGGTGACTATCACAAGGAATAAAATAGTTTTATAAATTCTTTTGTTGCGCATGGAGTACCTCCTTGGTTTGTTTGTCATTCGTCGCCTGGAAGGACGCCGATCCTGGGGAAGCTCTAACAGCTTTTCTGTTGACTTTGAATAGCTTTCTACTCTTTCTCGCTTACTACTGTGGAACAAATTTTGTAGACAGGGATCAGCATGGGAACGGAATAAATATTCATTAACGGAATCACTTCGCAGGTCTAAGCTCAATATTACTCAAATAGCATTCCTGCCAATTGTCTTTATCCCCCTTTACTGTGAGAGTTGAAGTCCCTCCTGGAATATTAATGGTTCCTATCCTGACCTCCTGAAAAGAATCAAGACCTTTTGTGTCAGGTAGCTGAAACTCCTTTTTCTCTTCTCCAACTTCAATAAATATTTTATTGTCAGCAGATGTGGTTGCTATTGTCACATAAATATCAAAAACTTTATCACCACTGATCTCAAGAGGCCACTCCATCCATGTTCTTGTCTCTTTCCATGTTATATACGATAACTCTGTATCACGGATCAGTTTGGCATGATTTGATGATACATATCCGCGATTCTCCAGATCACTCTGTTCAGGGCTTAAAATAAGAGCCCCCGTTTCGTTCTGCGTAATATTCTGATTCGGGACATCAGGCGATCCTTTTATATCAAGGACAACAACAGATGAAATCTCATCAGGTGCTTCACCTGTTAAACGTACCATTAGCCCTTCTTCAGCCTTTTCCACTTCAAACATTTCCTTAACACCAGAAAGGGACTAACATTGAATAGCTTCGTTATTTACCGGGACAAACAGTAGTTTATCTTCCGGCCAATCGAATACCTGCAGATATAGGCGGGTATCTCCATTTTCCAGTTCTTTTCGAGTACATCTTCCCCACCATGGGCGACGGAATGGGCTGGCAGCAGTTCCATAGATTGATTCGCTGTTGATATCCATCCAGCTGCCAATTTCAGCTAATCTGTCAATGGAAGCCTGAGGAATCGTACCATCCGGTTTGGGTCCTA
>JAUWSR010000143.1 GCA_030609975.1 Acidobacteriota bacterium
ACAGGTCTTCCAGGCCCAGCGTTACTACTTATTATTTTACTGTAGGAGCGTCTGCTGCAGATATACGGCGTTTGACAGGCCGGCGGTTTGAGGGATCCACATCCAGGACCGAGCGCAGCAGACTCTTTGTGTAGGGATGGTGGGGGTATTTGATCATGTAATCCGTTCCTGCTTCTTCCACGATCTTCCCTTGGTGCATCACGGCGATCCGATCTGCAATGCTTTCAACGACGGCAAGGTCGTGAGAGATAAATAATATGGTCAGGTTTTCCCTCTTCTGAAGCCTGAGCATGATGTTAATAACCTGAGCTTGGACCGAAACATCAAGGGCTGAAACAGGCTCGTCGGCCACGATAAAATCCGGCTCCATGGACAAGGCCCGGGCGATAGCTATACGCTGCCGTTGTCCTCCGCTAAACTCATGAGGATATCGGTACATGAAATAGGCTTCCATGCCTACTTTAGCCAGGAGTTCTATCACGCGGGATTCAACCTGCTTGGGCGGGACTATTTTATGGAATAGCAGCGGCTCTGCAATGATCTGTTTGATCTGCATCCGCGGATTCAAGGTCGCATAGGGATCCTGGAATACGATCTGCATCCGCCTCCGGATCGATCGGAATTCACGAGAGGAAAATCGCAATATATCCTGGCCCTCAAAATAGACCTCTCCTTCTGAAGGTTCTATCAACCTGAGGATGGAGCGACCCAGTGTTGTCTTCCCGCTTCCCGATTCTCCCACAAGACCCAAAACTTGACCGCGCTTTATCTCGAACTCCACATCATCGACGGCTTTCACCACTCCCTGAGTTCCCAGCCAGCGGCTTCCAAACGGGAAATAGGTCTTTAAACCTCGCACAGAAAGCAGTACATCAGCCATAATCGTTCTTCACATTTTGTAATGTTTATAGCAAGCGGATTGTCGAATATAATCCACCGCCAGGAGCATTGGGAATTTTTTCCGGCAGTCCCGGTCTCCAAACTCACACCTAGGATGGAATGTACATCCAGGGGGCAAATCGAGGAAATCCGGCACAGCACCCGGTATCCCCTGGAGTGGATGCTTGCTCCCTTTTCCAAGCCTCGGGATTGATCCCAGCAGTCCTTTGGTGTAGGGATGTTTGGGCTCTGCAAAAATGTCCACTGTGGGCGCAGTCTCGAAGATTTTCCCTGTATACATGACCATGACCCTATCGGCCATTTCAGCCACAACCCCCAAATCATGGGTGATCAACAGGATAGCCATGTCATACAGCTTCTGTAGATGGCGCAGGAGATCGATGATCCCCACCTGAACAGTCACATCCAGGGCTGTGGTCGGTTCGTCCGCTATCAAGAGGCGCGGGTGACAGCTGACCGCCATGGCTATTAATGCCCTCTGCTGCATTCCTCCCGACAGCTCAAACGGATAGGCTTTAAAGCGCTTCTCAGGTTCTGGGATCCCGGTTTCTCCCAGGAGACGTATGGCCTCTCTTTCTGCCTCCTTAACAGCCATTCCCATGTGTAACCTGAGCACTTCAGCGATCTGATACCCGACGGTAAAAACAGGATTCAGGGCCATCGAGGGTTCTTGAAACACCATGCCGATCTCTTTCCCGCGAGTCCTGCGTATCTTCTCCGGGCTCATTTTTAAAAGATCCTGCCCATTAAAATAGATCTTTCCTTTGACCACCCGGCCGGGTGAAGGGATGAGATTGATTATGGAAAGTGCTGCGATGGTCTTGCCGCAGCCTGACTCCCCCACCAGGGCAACCGTCTCTTCCTCGTTCACATGGAAGCTTATGTCATCCACAGCCCTGAGTATCCCGTCGTCCAGGAAAAAGAAGCTGCGAAGATTTTCCACGTTGAGAAGCATCTCTAGAGAAACCTCCTCATCAGCACTTTGGGATCAAAGGCATCACGAAGGCCGTCAGCCAAAAGATTAAAACTCAACATCGTTGCAGCCAGGATTCCTCCCGGGAACAAGGCAACCCACCAGGCAACGAGCAGGGCATCTTTGCCACTGCTCATCATATTGCCCCATGTGGGAATTGGCGGACGGATCCCAATTCCTAGAAAGGACAAGCCGGCCTCGGAATAGATCATGGTGCTGACCATCATAGCCGCACTCACCAGGACTGGCGATATTCCATTGGGAATAAGATGGCGGAGAATGATGGTCCGGTGGGGAAGGCCTATGGCCCGGGCCGCTTCGGTAAACTGCTTCTCCTTCAAGGAGAGAACCTCTCCCCGGATAAATCGGGCGGTGCCCGGCCATGATGTCAATCCCAAGATGAGAATCATGGCCACAATACTCGCCTCGAAAACACCAACCAGCATCAGGAGCAGAAAAAACGTGGGAAAAGCGATAAAAACATCCACAAATCGCATCATGATGTTGTCTATGAATCCGCCGAAATACCCGGCAACCGAACCGTAAAGTGTTCCAATCAATATGGCGATCAAAACCGCCAGCAGCCCTACGGATAAAGAGATACGGGCACCGTACAGTGCCCGGCTGTAAAGGTCGCGGCCAAACTCGTCCGTGCCGAATGGGTGCTCCCAAGAAGGAGATTGATAGCGAGTTTCAAGCACGTTATCTATGGCAGAAGGATCATGGGTTGCCAGGAAGGGAGCCAAAACAGCAACCAGATAAAATATGCAGATGACATACAGAGATACGACTGCCAGCTTATTCTCTTTAAACCGGCGGGAAGCCAGAAACAAGGGAGTTTTTATCCGAGGTTTTTGCATCTTGTCGCTGAGGAATTCACAGGTATGCTTGACCGAAATAAAAGCCATAAACAGCCAGGATAGGATGATGAAGATCGCAGCCACCCAGTGGTCAACGGCTTTGGACTGGAAGGTATTGATAAACCTATCCCAGCGGAAGATAACCAAGAGAACAATCGCGATGGTACCGAGCAAGAGATGGATCCCCAACTTGATGTTTTTTTTGAACAGCAGGTGTCCTGAGCCCGGAAGCATAAAGGCTCCGAGCAGGATGAGCTTTTTAAACCGGCTTTTTCTTTTCATAAGAAACTCTTGGATCCAATGCGACGTAGGTGATGTCCGCCAAAAGATTGCCCACAATGGTTAAAATCGCTGAAATCATCAAGGTGGCCATCATCACAGGATAATCGCGGCCGCCGACAGCGCCCACAGCCAGGGTTCCCATGCCTGGCCAGGCAAAGATAGATTCTATTAAAACAGATCCTGAGAGAAGTGCAGGAAGATGAAGCCCCAGAATCGTCACAAGCGGGATCATGGCATTGCGGAGCGCATGCTTAAAGATGACCATTTTTTCCTTGAGGCCTCTCGCCCGCGCCGAAAGGATGTACTCCTCGTTCATCACCTCGAGTAAACGGTTGCGCACATAACGTGCCTTGTGAGCGGCAGAACCAACGCCTAAGACAAAGACCGGCAGGATGAGGTGCCAGAGCCGGTCGAAGATCTTCTGTCCCCATGAGAAAAACTCATAGTCCATGGACCTCGTCTGAGATGTCGGCAGCCATCCCAAATACACAGAAAATACCAGGACCAGCATCAAGGCCATCCAGAATCCCGGTATGGAATAGATGATAAGAGACCCCAGGGTGACACCTTTATCCAAGGCCGAATACTGTTTTACGGCGGAAACAATCCCGATGATGATCCCCAAGGAAGTGCTGAACAGTAGGGCCAGAAGTGTCAATTGGAGAGTATAAGGGATTCTTTCTGCAATAAGATCAAGCACAGGCCTGCGGTAACGGAAAGATTCTCCAAAGTCACCCTTGACCACGTTGCCCAGCCATTTTACATACTGGACATGGATGGGAAGGTCGAGGCCGTATTTTTGCCTGAGAAGTTCAATGATTTCCGGATCGACCTGGCGCTGACGCTGCTGCTCCAAGTACATATCCATGGGGTCACCAGGCGCCATGTGACTGATGAAAAAGGTGATGGTGAGGATTCCCCAGATTAAAGGGATGGCCTGTGCCAGCCGTTTAAGAATATGTCTCCACATTCAGTTGCCACCCACTATAATTGGCCCTAATATATGTTCAATTGAGTCACAGTTCAAGGATTAATAAAAATAGGAAACTTATCCGTCATGCCTTCATTCGCTGACCATCTCTCAATTTCTTTAAGATCGACAGATTGGGCTAGGCTTATTGCGCTGCCTCATTCCTTTTCTTCGATCCAGAGATATTCCATGAACCAAGTTGGGTCAGAGTAATCTTCAAGTCCTCGAACTCTTTTTTTGGCTATAAGAACCCTTGTTTCAGGGAAAAGAATGGTCATAGGAAGATCTGCGGTATACATTGGCATAATTTTCTGGAAGATTGTTTTTCTCTTCTCAAAGTCAGGCTCATTTTTAGCTTGTTTAAGCAGATCGATCATCTCCGAATTTTCATACCCTAGGGGAGAATTATCTCCCAAGATGCTTAAATGACCACCGTACGCAATGGGCGAATTCTGGAATTTACCAAAGACAGCTTCATAATCTCCCGATCGAAAGCGGGAATTTAGTGTTCCTTGTGACTCTTGAATTTCCATGCGGATTCCCACGCGCTTCAACTGGTCTTGAACAAAGACCGCAGCTTTATCCAAATCCAAGCCAATACTTTTATCGACGATCGCTGTAAATCGAAATTCTTGCTGCCCTTTCTCCCGCACACCATTTCCATCACGGTCATACCATCCCGCATCCTCCAGAATCTGCTCGGCTCGCTGAGGATCATAAGGCAGAGGTTCAGGAAGGTCATCATTAAAATATTGGGATATCGTTGATATCCCATCAAACAAAGAAATGTCATCCGGATAGTAGAGCAAGCGGGCAAGCTCACGCCGGTTAATAGCCAACGTCAGGGCTCTCCGGATGGATGATTCACTGAAAAGGGAAAAACGGTGGTTCCAAAATATAGTTCCCACGTACCAGGTTCGTTTGTAATAAACATGAAAGCGAGGATCATCACGCAGTTTGGGGACATCAGAAAGCAAGGCTTGGCTTACATCCACATTTCCACTAAGCAGCTCAGTCAGAGGAGTCCCCCCACCGAACTTAAGAATAACTTTCTGGATCTTCGGTATTCCCCTATAATAATCCTGATTCGCCTCAAGCTCAATCATCGTTTTGGGCACATGCCGGACATAACGATAGGGACCATTCCCCACCGGCTGTGTCCAAAATTCCCATTTCCAGAATTCCTCAGGATCGAGATCCTCAAGCAGATGTTTTGGCCAGTAAACGCTCCAATAGTCAAGAGCATACATGCTGGGTTTTTCATATGTCAGAGAAAAAGTAAAATCATCGATAACTTCATAAGAAACAATTCCCTGGTTCTGTTTTAGCGGGGCTATTCTATCCATCAGATCGAGGGAAAACTTTATGTCATGTGCAGTCGTTGGCACACCATCGTGCCACTTCACATCCTTACGCAGAAAGAATGTCCAGCTCTTGTAATCACTAGAGTGTTCCCATCGTTCCGCCAGCGCCGGATTTGGCTCTGCATGAGAATATTCCACCAAAGGGAGAAACACGAGAAATCGTGGTGGACTATCCCAAACGGGCCCTAATATTCTTTCATCGCCGAGAGAAAGTACTGTGATTTTTGACTCAGCAAAGGACTGCTTATCATTTTTTTCTGAACAGGTGCTGGATAGACAGATTAATACACCAACACACAACCCAATCAGGACTTTATGCTTCATTCCCTCTCCTCTTTCCAGATATTCCCCATCAATATCTTTACGATATTTTCAGTATGTGTTTTGACATCCAGTCCGTCTATTAAAGCAATTTGCATCCATATTCCCCATTCTAATGCTTGAAAAAAACCTATTGCCGCCTTTGGATCTACATATGCATGGATCTCCCCATTTTTTATTCCCTTCTGGATGAGCTTTGCTCCTCCTTCCTCTATGTCTCTAAAACTTGAATTCACAAGTTCTCTGACACCCTCCGACCTCAAAGCCTCAGCATACAGGCCGATCATCGCTCGGCAATCTTTCCTGGCCTTGTTCTCAGAGGGATAATTAAATTCATGACTGAAAAATCCTGCGTATGTTTCTCTGACGGAATCTCTTTTGTTCATTTCAGTGTAAATACGTTCAATGCGTTTAAGTACACTGGCCTGCAATTCTACCAGTATTTCATCTTTCGATTTAAAATAAGTATAAAGAACTCCCGTGCTTGCATTCATACGCCTGGCTATTTCTCTCATTGTGGTTTTTTCATATCCCTTTTCCATAAAACTAATCCAAGCTGCTTTGACTATTTCCTTCTTTCTTGAATCTGCATATGCTTTTTTTAGTTTAGGCATCATTTCCTCCCGTCAAATAAAAGATAACATTAGTTATATTCCGATAACATGCGTTATATAACATAACGGTCGTTATCTTATTTGTCAAGTTTTTTTTAGGGGGGGGATAATAGCCCGCTGATGCTGTATGTGTTATTTAATCAAAAGAAGAGAGATGTACTATTCTTCCTGGATCCAGAGGTGCTCCATAAACTGGGCCGGAAAGATCCGATTCGGGCTTTTTAGTCCCCGAATACGTTTGTGGGCAACGGTGAAGTTAACTCTTGGATAGAGAAAAAGCCAGGGCAGATCCTTTTGAAATATGGGCCAAATCTTTCGTGCGTTACTGTCAAATTCATCCGCATTCAGACTCCTATACGCGGCCTCCAATAGTTGATTAAATTTTGGATTGACATATCCGCCAAAACCCCAGTCATATCCAAAAGAGCCAAATCGGGCCAAAATCGCATCGAACTTACCCGCTTTGTGTCTACTCCTTTGCACGCTCAATTCCACAGTAACGATATCCATGTGGATACCCACCTTGCGGAGCTGATCTTGAATATACACAGTTGTCGGCACAAAATCTGAACCGACTAAGATTGAAAAACGGAATTCCCTTCCATTTTTTTCTCGAATACCACCCTTTCCCACTTCAACCCAGCCTTCTTCGTCCAAAAGCCTTTTTGCCTGTTCAGGATCATAGGGCAGGGGCACAGGCACTTCACCACGAAAAGACTGACCCGGGGTGATGGCCACATCGAAGATGGGAGTGTTGTCAGGAAGGTTAAGAAGCTGATACAGCTCCCGCCTGTTGATGGCAAGAGTAATGGCGCGGCGTACTGCCGTCTTTTCAAAGTGGGGATTTAGATGATTCCACACAATTGAGAATACTTCGGTAATTTTAAATCCATGATATATTTCAAGGCGAGGATCCTTCTCAATCTTCATAACTTCGGACGGAAGCATGTAAGATACAGCATCCACATTCCCGCTCAGAAGCTCGGTTATCCGATTCTTACCAAACTTGAGTATTACCCGCTCTATTTTATGCTTCTCCCTGTAGTAATCCGGGCTGGCTTCAAGTTCAACCATAACCTCAGGAACATGACGCACATAACGATCAGGGCCATTACCAACCGGTTGTTTCCAAAATTCCCAGGAGAAAAACTCGCTCTTATCGAGATCCTCTAATAAATGTGCTGGGCATATGCCATACCAGCTGTAGGCTAAGGCATTAAACGGCCGCTCAGAGCGGAGAAGGCAGGTCAAGTCATCGGCACAAGTGATCTCTTCGAAGAATTTAGTTTCATACATAAGGCCAGGATCTGTAATTAGCTCCAGAGTGAATTTGACATCACGAGACGTAACCGGCGTTCCATCATGCCACTTGACCTCCTTGCGCAGATGCAAAGTCCACTCGGTGTAATCCTCGGAATGCTCCCAGCTAGCCAATAATCCCGGATGTGGTCGGCCTTCCTCATCCATAAAAAACAAGGGAAGAAATACAAGAGACATGTTGGGACCGCCGTCTCTAAAAACATTTCCTTCGTTCTTCCCCCAGCATAGCAAGGTGATTTTGGATTCATCGCCGGATTGTGGTTTACTCTTCTGGGCACAATAACAAGACATTAATAACATAATGCCTAAACAGGATATAATCAGGATTCTATTTTTCATTTCCCCTCAAGTACGGTTTTCCGAAGACAGTAAACTCAATAACGCCGCAGGGAAGGTCTTTCGGCCAGCCGGTAATGGTCAGTTTCACAAATTTGCACTGTACAGGTATGATCTCGTCGAATTCAATCACATTGTCCGCGTCATTTTTAGTTTTGTTAACGACTGTTTGGAAAGTTTTGCCATCTGTAGAAACCTCAATCTTGTAATGCCGGATCCACGATTTACTGCCCTTGTTATTGGGGCTGGATGAATCCTCTGTATCGCCCTCCGGGAGTGTGAAAACAATCCGGGCAGAGTCAACGATATACTGTTGTTTTGAGGCCGCTCCAAGGTCGAAAATCACCCAAGGTTCCTTGTCATCTTTTGCCGGTGCCCACCAGGTTCGGGTGTTACCGTCAACAGCATAAGGTGCATTTCTCCCGGTAGCCTCGCTGCTTACTGTATAGTTTTTATCCTCTGAAAGAGGAATTGATCCGCTGTCATTGCCTAACTCGGGCCTAGCTTTGACACCCGGTGCCCATTGAGGTTTCTCTGATGGACCGTTTATAAACATATTCCCCTGCTCATCGAATCCAACCGGGTCCATACCGATACGCCGCTCAAACATGCGGTTCCAGTTTCGGAAGAGCAGTGTGTAGATGGCCCACAACGTACCGTCCGGTCCTTCGACCACACTGTGGTGAGCGCAGCCATTGATCAATCCCCCGTGATGACGGAGGATCGGGCTCCCCTCAAAATAGGTATATGGACCCAAAGGTTTCTTACTTGTGTAGACTCCCACGGCATATGTTTTCCAATCTGTTCCCGGGGCCGCATACTGCAAATAATACATTCCGTTATGTTTGGTCATCCAGGGACCTTCGATCCAGCTATAGCCGCCATATTCGTTCCAATTCCCGTAGCGTTCCCAGATGTGCGCTGTCTCAAATTTAAAAAAGTGTTTGGGAGTTCCGAGAAATTTCTTCAGGTCGTTGGGATCAATTTCAACTCCGTAAACACCGGCAGTGGAGCCTCCGGCATAATAGAGGTAGACCCGGCCATCCTTATCGACAAACATCGCAGGATCGAACACGCCCCCATCCTCCCAACCTTGGCCGGGATCGCTTTCCCTCTCTAGCCTCTGGCCAT
>JAUWSR010000081.1 GCA_030609975.1 Acidobacteriota bacterium
CCGGTCGGACCGGAAGGTCGATCATGGCGTATTCGGGAGGGGACAGGTCCAACTTGGATGAGTTCATCACCCAATCCCAACTCAGAGCGCGCCCGGTGTAGGCACTCATGCGGCCCATGATGGCCGTCATCGTGCTTTCGGCAACTTGCACACCCTCATTCAGGGGTTTCCCCTCGCGGATACTTTTGATCAGATCGGTGTGCTCCCGGACGTAAGGATTGGGAGATTCATCCGGATATTCGAAAGCATGATTCCCCTTGATATAGCCGTTGGCGCCATCCGTATAGGAGAAGCCTTTTGTCCCCACGACGCGTTCGGATACATTGCTGTGCGCGCCGTCGGTCTGCCGGCACATACTCATCACCCGGGCTCCGTTGGCATACTCGTATTCAATGGCGAAATGATCAAAGATGTTACCATACCAGGGTTCTGTACGGACCTGGCGACCTCCCATGCCCGAACATTTGACGGGATGCGAGCCGATGGCCCAATTGATAACATCCAGGTTGTGAACATGCTGCTCCACAATGTGATCTCCTGAAAGCCAGGTCAAAAACAGCCAGTTGCGGCAGTGCCATTCCATGTCCGACCAGCCTTGGGATTTGCGGTTTTCCCAGTTGCTCTTGGCGCGTTCGATCCACAGTGCTCCCATGTTCCAGTAACACTGGCCGGATACGATCTCGCCGATGTCTCCGCCGTGGATGCGTTTCATGATCTCCAGGTAATGTGCTTGATGGCGGCGCTGTGTGCCGGCCACGATCCCCAGCCCTTTCTGCTTCGCCAGCTCAGCACTTTTGATGACCGAACGTATCCCGGGAGGATCGACAGCGACCGGTTTTTCCATGAAGATGTGTTTGCCGGCCTCGACCGCGGCCTTGAGATGGATGGGCCGGAAATGGGGAGGGCAGGCCAGAATGACCATGTCGATATCGCTTGCCAATACTTTCCTATAGGCGTCGAAACCGAAAAACTGTGTTTCCGGTGTCACAGCCACGTTGCCGGGATCTAATCGTTCGTTAAGCCTTTCAAGAGAGCCTTCTACCCTGTCCTTAAAAAGATCTCCGATCGCTGTGATCACGATATTGGGGGAAGAGCTGACACAGTCGATGGCAGCACCTGTGCCGCGTCCTCCACTGCCTATCAAACCAACCCGGAGTTTATCCGAGCCGGCTGCGAATAGAGCCCCGGAACCGGAGACCATCGCGGCCAATGAGGCCGCCGAGGTGGTCTTTATAAAGTCTCGTCGTGTGATCCCTTTTTGCGTATTGTCCATTTTGTCCACTCCTTTTTTGTTTTGCTTGATGACCTAATTCTGCTTAGAAGTCATCACATTCTCGATAAGCAGAGAGCAGGGCCTTTTCCCCTTCCAGGCCGGATTTGCTCTTGCCATGCTCCATACACACAACCCCGTCATAGCCTTTGCCATGCAGATGCTTAAAGATGTTCCGGTAGTTGATCTCCCCGGTTGTCGGCTCCTTGCGTCCCGGATTGTCTCCGACATGAAAAGCCGCGATCTCATCCCAGGCCAGATCGATGTTGGGGATCAGGTTCCCCTCCTGGATCTGCTGGTGATAGATGTCGTTGACGATCTTGCAGCTGGGGCTTGCCACCGACCGGCAGATCTGGTAGGCCTGAGGGATCTTCGTCAAAAAAAGGCCGGGGTGATTGCTCCAGGCGTTGAGGGGCTCGATGACGATGATCAAACCCGCCGCCTCACAGATCTCTGCGCAGAACTTGAGGTTGTCGATCACATTGGCAGTCTGATAATCCCATTCCAGCCCTTCGTCAAAACGGCCGGGAACCACAAGTGTCCAGCGGCAGTTGACCCTCTTGGCCACGGCTACGGCCTCTGTGAGTCGTTTTTTCAACATCTCACGTATCTCGGGATCCCGGGTCACAAAGGAATTGACCTTGAAATCCGCATAGGCCACAAAAGGACCCCAGGTCATTCCCAGGCGATCCATCGTTTTAGCTAGTTTTTCCTGTTCTGGGACCGGCTTGTTCATGAGGCCGTTGTCGAACATGGCGCGGAAGCCCTGGTCGGCCATGAATTTAACCTGGTCGATGGGGTCTTTTCCGGCATGGTTCTCGAACATGTCCAAATAGGGAGCATACTTCAACTTAAAACCTGCAGCGTTAGGAGAGGATCGGGGGAGGGCTGCGGCTGCATTTACTCCTGTAGCCGACAGCATGGCTGTAGATACGGCCGCAGAACCGATAAATTGCCTGCGGGATAGAGTCCCGGAATTTTTGGCTTGCTTCTGAGTTTTTGACACCACACTCCTCCTTCTTTGGGCATTCTATGTTATGCATAAAGAATTTTCAATATATCCCTTTTACTGTTACAAAGATGCAATTACAATAGGGCACTAAGTCATAAAGACTGATCCGGATTTCTTACAGAGGCTGGAAATGCACTATAGAGAATTTGGAAAAACCGGCAAGCAGGTTTCGGTTTTAGGCGCTGACCGACCTCCCACCCTTGCTAAGAAAAAATCTGTTTGTTTCCACCAAGTCTCATTATCAGACGGAGCCCACAGCTAAGGATGTGCGCAAACACATCGACTCTCAACTCGTAAAGCTGCAGCGGGACAAGATCGAGTTTTATCAGATGTGGTGTTTAATGGACCTGGAACAATTCCATACCATCATGCAGCCAGGCTACCGATTGCACTCAGAAACTGCCTATCCGGGAGTATCTGCAGAAAATCGGAGAGTTCTTGGAGGAATAGATCTAACCGCATCCGAATCAACAATTTGTGGCTTTTATAAATATATGGGGGTTTCCCCATCGAGACTTGACAAATTCCAAGGGGAGTTTTATATTTAATAATGACCGAACGGTCGGTCAAGTATATAGCCAGAGATACAGATGCCAAAAGTTGTGAATAAACAGGAAAAAAGAGCCCGGATATTGGAAGCTGCGATCCGAGTTTTTGCGGAAAGGGGCATGAATAGCACCAAGATTTTGGATATTGCAGAGGCCGCCGGCATCGGAAAAGGGACCGTGTATGAATATTTCCATAGCAAGGACGAGATCATATCGGCCAGTTACCACTTTTTTATGGGACAGGTGGAAAGCCGTGTCAGCGGTCGTCTGCTCCATCTGCAAGATCCTCTGGACAAGCTTATGGCCTACTTTACGGCATGGGGCGAAGTTCTAGATAGTGAGCTTTTGGGCTACATCGAAGTCCTGCTCGACTTCTGGGCCGCAGGTCTTCGCCGCAAAGAAACCGCCATGACCTTAAATTTGACGGAGATTTACCAGGAATTCCGGCTGGCGCTTGAGTCCTTGTTGGAAGAGTGCCTGACTCAGGGCAAAATCAGGCCGGTAAATACTCGCATTGCCGCCTCTATCCTGCTGGGTGCCATGGATGGTTTGCTGCTACAGTGGATCCTGGACCGTTCCGTCTTTGATATTAAAGAAGCCATTGCACTTTTGCCTTCTATCCTCATCGATGGCTTGATTAGAGAGGAATGAGATGAAACAGGCAGTTATTATGCTTATAGGGGTGCTGTTGGGGCTAAATTCCCTGTCCGGGCAAGCCCTGTCAGGCGAAGAGATCGTAAAAAGAGTTAACGACATCATGTCGCCTGCCAGCAGTTGGGCCAAATCGAAAATGACCATTACCACAACATCCGGTGACAAGCGAACCTTCGTTTCTGAGTCTTGGAGTAAGAACAAGGGAGAGAAGAATTTGGTCCGATATCTCGAGCCCAGCCGGGTCAAGGGACAAGCTGTGCTGATGCTGAACAATGCCGATGATATCTGGATGTTCTTTCCCCGCACTCAGCGTGTGCGCAAATTGGCCACACACGCCAAGCGGCAGAAGATGCAGGGCAGCGATTTTTCCTATGAAGACATGGGTGGTGGAGATGCCTTTATCGATGATTTTGCCTCTACGCGCCTGGAGGATGATACAGCCGAAGGCTTTGAATGCTACCAGCTGGAACTCCTCCGGAAACCGGAAAGCGATGCCTCCTATTCTCGGCTGCGGCTCTGGGTCGTTAAGGAAAATTTTGTGCCTGTCATCATCGATTATTATGCCGAAAAGGAACCGGAACGCCCATTGAAGCGTCTGGTGGCAAGCGACATTCGCCTTGTCGATGGCATCCCCACTGCCATGAAGATGGTGATGTTCAACCAAGAGGATAACACTCAGACTGAGATGGAGTTTCTGGATGTCAAATACAATCTCGCGCTGGATGACAGCCTGTTCACTGAGAGAAACTTAAAAAAATGAGAACACTTTCTTCTTTTCTGACTTTTCTTCTGATGGCGGGGATCTGCCTTTTGTCCACACCTTTAAACGCCCAGGACAAGGTTGAGATATTCGGCTATTTTGAGCCTCAAGTCCTGGGGACCAGGCTCCAGGGAAATTTCTACCAGACGTTCACCAACAAGCTCCGGCTCGATCTCAGGTCGGTTCTCTCCGACCATATCACCTTTGCCGCCAACGTCAACTTCATCACCTACCATGGAAAGACGGAGTGGGATGTGTTGGAATTCCTTTCTGAAAAGATCGTCTCTTCCGTCCCTCCGGAGATGTTGGATTTTTATGTCCTCCGTTTTGAACATGAGATCTTTCTGGATAACGCTTGGGTGAAGCTCAGCTTCAAGCCTTTGGATATCACCTTGGGCAAACAGCAGATCTCCATGGGGACCGGATATGTCTGGAATCCCACCGATGTGTTCAACCACAAGGATGTGCTCGATCCCACCTACGAACAGCCGGGGCACAATGCACTACGTGTGGATGTGCCGCTGATGGGTTCCACAACCCTGACTGCGCTCTATTCCCCCGAATCGACCTGGGCGGAGTCGACCAAGTTGGTAGAGCTTAAAAGCCGGATCGGACGTTTTGACCTCTTTGTGACTGCGATCGAGACCTTGTGGCGGGTTCACGACTATACCCATTTTGACCCCGACGGGATGAACTTTGTGGAGCATCCGGAGAAACGGCAGCTGCTGGGCGGCAGCACGGCTGGGGAATTTCTGGGATTGGGAGTGTGGGCGGAGTATGCCTACAATTGGATGGAAAAGTCGGACGATTTTTACGAGCTGGCCGCTGGAGCGGATTACACCTTTGTTTCTCAGACCTATGTGATGGTGGAGTACTACCGCAATACCCTGGGCAAAACAGACGCGTCTGACTATGATCTGAATGACTGGATGCGATTCTTTTCAGCCGAACAGAAGGCCATCGCGCGTGATCAGGTGTATATATTTGGTCAACATCCTGTGACGGATCTTTTGAGCTTGGGGCTGCAGACCATCTACAGTATCTCGGATAGCAGCGCGGCGCTGGTGCCGACATTGTTCTATTCGCTGTCGGACAATGTGGAGGTCTTTGCTTATTTGAGCTTTAATTTGGGTAAAGAGGGGACGGCGTATGCTCGAAAATTGGGCGATGGAGGATTGATACGCCTCCGGGCCTATTTCTAGACGCGGATCTAACCAGGAGAAAAAAATGCGTGAAAAGCTCTTGAAAAAGCTGGCAGCTTGGCATGCCGTTTACCCTTGGCGCATGCTGGCGATGGTCTTGGTGCTGACATTGGTATCTGCCTATTCAGCCGGACACCTATCTGTTACCATGCGCTGGTCCGATCTTCTGCCTACGGAGGATCCCAGAACGATCGAGTTCAACCGGATCATCGACGAATTTGTCTCAGCCACCAGCTTGGTGGTGGTCGTTCAGGGAGAGGAAAAACGCATCAAGGCTTTTGCCGATGATCTGGCGCCAAGGATCAGCGCTGCCTATGACTCCCGGCATGACATCCCGCTTTTTCGCCGCGTAGATTACAAGCAGGAGGTTGAGTTTCTTAAAGATCATGGTCTGTTGCTGCTCAAGGAAGAGGACCTGAAGGATCTCAAAGCTATGTTCATGGACGCCAACCTGGTTGGCCTCTTGACCAATCTCAATGACTCCATGGAACAGGAGTATGTGGGGAAACAGGAATCGATCTCCACCCGGGAGAAAGAGGATCAGGCTGTCATGTTTTTGGACGGAGTGGAAAACCTGGTGACGTCCCTGCAGGCTGAAGTGCAAGGAGATGACCTCTCTGAAGAGGATATTCGGACTGTGGCTGATAAGCTTCTTTGGGGCGAGCCCTATTATCTCTCTTATGACAAGACCACCTTGATCCTGAATGCTATCCCCAATTTCACCATGATGGACCTGGAACTGGTGGTGCTGGGCACGGATGCGGTTCAGGAGATCGTGGATGAGCTCATGTTGGAATATCCCGGTGTAACCGCCGGCCTGACAGGATTTATCGCCATCGGCCGGGATGAGATGTATTATTCCGAGCAGAGCTTAGGATACACGACGGTTATTGCTTTGGTGGCTATCCTGGTTCTTTTAATTGCGTCTTTCCGTATGTGGGTGGCTCCTCTCCTGGCCCTCACCAATCTCTTGGTGGGGATTCTGTGGGCGGTGGGTGTGGTGGCCGTACTGGTCGGCCAGCTGAATATCATGACCCAGATGATGGCCGTGATTCTCCTGGGTTTAGGTATTGATTTTTCCATCCACCTGATATCTGGATTCAGCGAGTGGCGAGCGGCCGGGGATAGCATAGTTGAGGCCTTAGAGAAGGCCTTCCTCAAGAACGGAAAAGGAGTCATCACCGGCGCCTTTACCACAGCCTGTGCTTTTTTTACCCTCGTCATCAGCAGCTCGCGTGGGATGAAAGAGATGGGCTTGGTGACGGGTACCGGGCTTCTGGCCATTCTGCTGGCTACCTTTCTCTTTCTCCCCTGTCTTTTGGTCCTGCGGGAGCGACGTTTGGAACGAAAAATTGCCAAGAGGCCTTCCCCGGCAGCCCCTGTATCTAGAGACATCAGCTTCCGTTTTTTGGGAAATACCGCTGCCTGGTTAGGACGGCATTACGCCTTCACTTTTTTCACGGCCGGGCTGCTGACTGTTGTATTTGTGTGGTTGGGGATAGGGATCACCTTTGACCACAATTATCTCAACATCGAGCCTAAGGGCATAACTTCCGTGGTCCTGCAGGATGTGATCCTGGACAAGTTTGACCTGAGTATGGACTATGCCCTGGTATTGACCGACGATGTCGAACAGTCCCGGGAGATCGCCCGGCAGTACCGGGAGATCGGCTCGGTAGCCATGGTTGAGGATATCGCCATGTATCTCCCCTCTCCAGAACAGCAGCAGAAAAGAACACCTCATCTGCGAGCGATTAGGGATGAACTTAGTTCCCAGAGCCTGCGCTCCCAAGTTTCTCCAGAAGAAGTGTCTCTGGTGAGAGCTGAGATCGAACGCCTGGAAATGAACGTTATAGAGATGCAGGATATGGCATTCCTGGGTGGACAGGACAAAGTGGATAGCAAATGTCAGGACATCGTGGGAGATCCCGAGGCGGCGGATCCGGAGAATCTGATCCGCTCTCTGTACCGTACCTTGGGAGAGAGAGAACACAGTCTTTTGGCTGGCTTTTCGCGTTTTCAGAGAGCCTTTGCCCCTTACTACCGGGATTCCGTTCTCAGGATGTGTGAGACACAAGCCGTCCGTCCCGAGGACCTGCCGCTGTCCATTCTTGATCGCTACAGCAATCAGAATCGGGATCAGTTTCTGGTCATGGTCTTTCCTGCCGGTGGTATTTGGCAGGATGCAGAATTTTTGAAACGCTTTGTCAATGACTTGGAACGGGTGAGTGATAGGGCCACGGGCATGCCGTCGGTATTCCGAGCGCTCATCGAGGTCATCGGGAAAGATGGCCGCAGCGCCGTACTGCTCACCCTCGTTATTGTATTCTTTTTGCTGTGGCTGGATTTTCGCCGGCCTGGATATGCCCTCATGGCGATGCTGCCCCTGTGCGTGGGAGTGCTGTGGATGCTAGGACTGATGAAAATATCAGGGATGCAGTTGACAGTGATGAATGTCATGGGACTTCCCATGATCGTTGGTATCGGCATCGATGATGGCGTGCATATCGTCCATCGCTATCTTGAGGAGGGCAAGGGCCAACTGCGTGCTATTTTTGCCAGCACCGGCAAGGCCATCTTTCTCACCTCGTTGACCACCATGCTGGCTTTTGGATCCTTGATATTTTCCATATGGAGAGGATTTGGACAGTTAGGCGGGGCGCTCTTCCTGGGTGTAGGCGCCTGCTTTTTCGCTACGGTGATCTTCCTCTCTGGCATCATCGGTTTTCTGGACAGAAAATCTGCCAAAAGCCCGCCAAATGAGGGACAATCCTGAGATTGATATCTCCTTATTTATAAACCTTTAGGATGTGAAATGCGTTTAATCCCGTAGAGGCCTTCAAGACACAGTCTTAGGATAAAGAGAAATGTTCAAAAATTATGTAAAACTAGCTCTTCGAAATCTGAAAAGGTATAAGGGCTATTCCTTTATCAATCTGACCGGCCTGGCCATTGGTATCGCTTGCTGCATTCTGATCCTGTTGTATGTGCAGGATGAATTCAGCTATGACCGTTACGTTGACGACTATGATCGGATCTACCGCATGGTGCTGGACCTGTCGACTCCGGATGGAGAAGATATCAGCTTAGCCCGCACTCCTCCTCCTTGGGCCCCGGCCTTGGCCCAGGATTATCCTGCAGTGAGGAACTATGTGCGGCTCAAAACACCCATGGTCTCCTGGCTTGTGAGCAACGAAGAGAGGGACAAAAAATTTCATGAAAAGGGCTTTTATTTTGCGGATGAGACCGTGTTTGAGTTCTTTGATTTCAAGCTCATCCAGGGGGATCCCCGAACTGCGCTTCAGGATCCACTCACTCTGGTTTTGACCGAATCCACGGCCCAGCGGTATTTTGGAGGAGATGATCCCGTCGGCAAGATCCTGCGTTTGGATAATGCCTATGACCTGGAGGTCACAGGGGTGATGCAGGATGTGCCCCCGAATTCTCACTTTGATTTTGACATTTTGGCTTCGATTCATACCTTGAGCTCCATTCCCATATACGGCGACACCAACTATCTCACTTGGCGAAGCGCCCTGTTTCCCGACCTGTACACCTACATAAAATTGAGGGAGGGCTACGCTATCGCAGATCTTGAAGAGCAAATGCCGGAGTTTCTCGATCGCTATCTGGCTGAGATCCTGAACCAGGCTAATATCTCGGTACGGCCCCATTTTCAGGCCTTGACCTCCATCCATCTGCACTCCAACCTCGAGGCCGAGATCCGTGCGAACAGCGATATCAGCTATGTCTATATATTCTCGGCTATTGCTCTATTTGTCCTGGTGATCGCCTGTATCAATTTTATGAATTTAGCCACAGCTCGTTCCTCTAATCGGGCTCAAGAGGTCGGAATGCGCAAGGTGGTGGGGGCGGAACGAAAACAGCTCATATCGCAGTTTATCGGTGAATCCATTGTCTGGGCTTTTCTGTCGCTCCTTTTGGCTGTCGTGTTGGTATCGGTCACCTTACCTTTTTTCAATGCTGTTTCTGGGAAAGACCTGGCGGTTGGAATGATGACCTGGGATTTTGCTCTGGGTATCCTGGGATTGACCATGCTCGTGGGCATCCTGGCCGGAAGCTATCCGGCTGTGTTTCTCTCATCTTTCCAGCCTGTAGCCGTCTTCCGGGGGGCTTTAAAAGTCGGCCGCTCCAATTCCCGCCTACGGAAATTCCTGGTGGTGTTCCAGTTTACGCTTTCTTTGATCTTTATCATCGGAACCGCCATCGTTTACAATCAACTGCGTTATGTCCAAAACAAAGGCCTTGGCTTCGCAAAGGAACAGGTGGTGGTTCTACCCATGGGGGATCCCCGTGCCCGGCAGATCTATATGACCTTCAAGGATCGGGTGATGCAGGAACCGGAGGTTTTAGCTTTGTCCGGCACCAGCAGTGTGCCGGGAGGATTGATCGGTGTGAATCTGCTCCTTCCGGAGGGAGCTACCCGGGGAAACGAGATCACTTTGGGTTCTTTCCTGGTCGATCATGATTTTGTCGATGCGCTGGGTTTGGAGCTGGTGGCGGGTAGAGCATTTTCTCGGGAGTTTTCCACCGATACCATGCAGGCCTTTATCCTCAATGAGACTGCGATCCGGCGGCTGGGTTGGGAGGGGGAGGCGGTCAATAAGCGTTTATCTATGGGAAATTTCAAGCGGGGGCAAGTCATCGGCGTGGTTAAAGATTTCCACGCCAAATCGTTGCACCAGCGGATCGAGCCTTTGGTCATCCATATCGCTCCCGATCCGGATGCTTTCCTCCAGTTAGCGGTTCGGATATCCACGCAGAACATCGATCGTGAAATTGCTTCTCTGCAAACAGCCTGGGAAGAGATCTATCCCCATGATCCCTTTGTCTATTCCTTTCTGGATGAGGACTTTGGACGCCTCTATCATTCCGACCGGCAGCGCGGTCAGATCTTTTTGACGTTTTCGGTATTGGCCGTGGCGATCGCGTGTTTGGGACTCTTGGGCTTGGCCTCGTTTACAGCCGAACAGAAGACCAAAGAGATCGGGATCCGCAAGGTTTTGGGGGCGTCGATCCCCGGGATCATCCGGCTTCTCTCAATGGAATTTGTCAAGCTGGTTCTGTTGGCCAATCTGATCGCTTGGCCCCTGGCCTACCTGGTTATGAACAACTGGCTGCAAAATTTTGCTTACCGGGAAAATATTCCCTTGCTAATATTTCCTCTGGCAGGGGTTCTTTCTATCTTGATTGCTTTGGTTACTGTCAGTTTCCAAGCCACTAAAGCAGCCCTGACCGACCCGGTCGACTCTATTCGCACCGAATAGAGCATAAATTCGTTCCCGAAGTCATATATGTTGCAAATTTTGCGACTTTTACGGAGACAGCTTTGGAGGGTGATTACAATTCTTTTGGTCTATTGTCGTCGCATTATTCCTCAAGGGTTTTGTGCAGTTTGATCGGTTTTTTTGCCCGCTTCCGAACCTTCAGGTTTAAGATCTCGACACCCAATGAAAAAGCCATGGCAAAATAGATATACCCTTTGGGGATGTGGAGAGCGAGCCCTTCACCCATAAGTGAGAATCCCACCAAGAGCAGGAAACTCAAAGCCAGCATCTTGATGGTGGGGTGAGTATCGACAAAATCGCCGATGAACCGAGCCGACACCATCATGATGATAACTGCGATTACGATGGCCAGGATCATAACCGGGATGTGGTCGGCCAAGCCCACTGCGGTGATGACCGAATCCAGAGAGAAGATGATATCCAGGATCGCGATCTGGACCAGGACTGCAAAAAAACTCTGGCTGACTTTGGCTTTGGACGAATGGGCTGTCCCCTCCAAGCTTTGGTGGATCTCCTGTGTGCTTTTGGCCAGGAGAAACAATCCCCCGGCGAGCAGGATAAGATCACGCCCGGAGAACGCATGTTTCAAGATGGTGAAAACAGGGGCCGTTAAAGTCATGATCCAGGTCAGAGTCAGCAGCAGCAGGATGCGCGTGACCATAGCCATAGCCAATCCGAGGGTTCGGGCTTTGTTTCTGACTTCTGCCGGCAGACGCCCCACCAGGACCGAAATAAAAACGATGTTGTCGATACCGAGTACGATCTCCAGGGCCGTCAGGGTGGCTAGGGCGACCCAGGCTTGAGGTTGAGTTATCCATTCCATGACATATTTTCCTTTAATGCGTAAAAGTGTAAAAAGGACTTGATCAGCACAGCATCTGTTTAACATCTTGCTACAACTTTTTAAAGTGCACAAGTAAATGTTTTAAACATATTGAAAATATTGACATTCTTATATTCGAATACTATAATTACGATAATAATTCTAGGATATTTATGAGTGAACCCCACGAAAGGAGACATGAAAATGGGCAATAAACGGGTTCCACGGTTGCTGACGCTCATGCTGGAGCCTATCCTTTAGAGATCGTGATCCACCGCAGCGATACTGTGTATTGGGTGCGTCTTTTGGACGCCATCAAGCGGGCCTTTAAGATGGAATAAACACGCCCCACGTAGCTTGAAATATCTGAACATTTAACGTATACTCCTGCGGTCTGGGGATGGGAGACCTGGTCAGCTAAACGATGAACAATACAATAGAGGTCAAGTGGTGATGACGACTGAGATAACTTTAATGCGCAACATCGGGATCAGTGCGCACATAGATTCCGGCAAGACAACCCTGACGGAGCGGATCCTCTTCTATGCCAAGAAGATCCGCAAGATGCACGAAGTGCGTGGGAGAGATGGTGTCGGGGCGACCATGGATTCCATGGAACTGGAAA
>JAUWSR010000184.1 GCA_030609975.1 Acidobacteriota bacterium
CGGCCAGAACAAAGGCCACGAACACTCCGATCTGGGCTAAGGGTACAGCCAACAAGATGAAAAACGGCTGGATGATGGATTCATACAATGATGCCAGGATCATGAAGATGATGATAAGCGAAAAAATAATGGCGAAACGGATCTGCCCCTTTTCTTCCGAGGTCAAAAAACGATCATCTTCCATGGTAGCCGTAAATCCAGGAGGAAGTTCGAGCTTTTCAAAGACAGAGTTGCGGTAACGTTCACCGGCTTTGTAAGGTCCCCGGAACTCCCACATGAGTGTCATCTGGAACTGCTGGTCTTCCCGGTCAATGGATCCGGCAATAGGCCGTTCCTCCAGGAGAGAGACCTCTCCCAATCTCAGCAGCTCACCTCGATTGGTCATAAGCAGCACATTCTCGAGCTTCTTCAGGTCCATCTTCTCTGCTTCGGGGAATTTGATCGAGAATTCCAATTCCCTGCCGCCGATGTTGGCCTTGAGCGGCCAGGACATCCGTCCGCGTATCAAGGTTTGGATCTGGTAGTAAAGATAAAGAGGATCGACATCGTATCTGCGCAGAGCCTCTTTATCCAGCTTTAGCACGTATTCGAAAGAATCCCCCCCTCCCCACCAGCGGCTGGTCGAGATGGTCCTGGTCTCTTTAATACGGGGATTGCGCTTGAGGCTCCTTTCCAGATTTGAGGTGATTTCTTTGAGTTTTTTGAAGTTGTAACCAAAAAATCGGATGCGCGAATCATAATAGGTCCCGCTCCCGAATCCGGAATAATAACCCTGAGGATCGAATCCCCGGATGGAGACATTGATTCCGGCAAAATTGGTCGCCAGCTGGATCATCTCTTCTTTGAGCAGGTAGGGCCGGTAGGACATCTCGATCTCTGTGGGAAAGGTGATGTTGATGACGGCCTGTTCAGCAAAGACCCGAGTGCTGGCCTCGTTCTCATATTGTTTTTCCAGCACCCTGGCTTCGAACTGCTGGATCACTTCATCGGTACGTTCGATATCCGTTCCTGCCGGCATTCCTACATATATTGTCAGCCGTTCCTTAGAATACCAACTGAAAAACTCGCCCAGTGTCACTTCGCTCCGAAACCATTTGTACGACCCAATAAATATCAGGGCGAGGACGAGAAACACTTCGATGGGATGGCGGATTAAAAATCGCAGAACACCAGCATAAAGGTTCCGGTATCTCTCCTTCCTTTTCTTTTTGGGAGACTTCATCAGTTTAGCCGTGAGGGCGGGGATAACCGAGAAGGAGACCAGCAAAGATGCTGCCAGTGCAGAGGAGATCACGATGGCCATAGGCAGGTAGACCACGCGAAGCCGGCCCTGAAAATATGCGATCGAGAAAAAAACGCTCATGGTGGTAAGAGTGGATGCCAAAACCGGAAGAAACACCTCCCGCGATCCCTGGATAGCGGCCTGGACAGCAGGAACGCCCTTCTCACGTACACGCAGCACATTTTCAAAGACCACGATGGAATTATCGACAAACAATCCGAAACCTAACGCCAATCCACCCAAGGTCAGCATGTTCAACGAGGTTTTGGTCAGGTACACCAGATTGAAGGTTATAAGCACGGAAAACGCGATCGAGGACAGCACCAGGAGTGAAGGTTGGATGGAGCGGAGGACTAAGAAGAGCAGGATAAAAATAACAACAACGATGATACCGACCAGCAGGTATAGCTTATTGAGATTCGTCTGGATCTCCTCACTCTCATCCTCGACACTACGGAAAACCAGATCGGAAGGCAGTCCCGGTTTGATCGTCTCCAAACGCGCTTTCACCGCGTTCGCCATTTTAAGAGTGCTCAAGCCTCTTTCTTTATGCACCGTCATGCTGATCGTGGGCTGACCGTTGATGCGGTGGATGTGCCGGATATCCTTGAAGGAGGGCCGGATCTCAGCCACATCTCTAAGTTTGACGGGATTATTGCCTTTACGGGCAATGATGGTATCGCCCAATTCCCTCAGGTTGGGGATGGGATTCGATACTTTAAAAAGGAGCTCGCGGTTTCCCATTCTGACCGTACCCCCTGGGAAAATTCTCACTCGGTCCTGGACCCGCATGAGCACAGCATAGGGCTGGATATTCAGGGATTGCATTTTTTTCTCGTCCAGGATGATTCGGATCTCAGGATCGGAACCGCCCAAAACATCCACCCCGGAGATCCCTTTAATCGATCCGATCCCCATCTCCAGCTTATCCTTGACCAGCTCTCTCAGCTTCTGCAAAGAATAGTCACCGGAAATTGTATATTCCAGGAAAGGACGGACACTGAGATCTTCGGGTATATAGGCACGTATCTCCGGTTTGATACCATAAGGCAGCTCCTCCCTCAGTTCCCCGATCTTTTCACGCAAAGCCAAGCGTGCAAACTCCATATTGATCTTGGGATCAAACTCCAGAGTGATCTGGGAGGAGCCGATCCGGGAAGAGGAAGTGATCTTGCGTACTCCCTTCACAGTGGAAGCCTTTTCCTCTAAAGGAGCGGTTAATTCCGTTTGGATGATCTCCGGAGGCATGCCATACCACTGCGTGAAGATATCCAGTTGAGGGAGATCCTCGGTCAACACCGGCATTTCGATCGGAATGTTGAAGAAGGAATAGAAACCGAGCACCAGCAACGCCAAAAAAACCATGGCTGTGGCGATCGGACGTTCAACAAAGATCTTCATGCTTCAACCTCAGGCTTGTCTTTCTCCGCCAGCTCATAGCCAAGCGGAATCAGGATAAGTGTCAGGAAGGTAGCCAGCAGGAGCCCTCCGATAACAGTTATCGCCATGGGCTGCTGCAATTCAGACCCTCGGCCTATCCCCAACGACATGGGAAAAAGTCCCAAAGCAGTGGTTACGGTGGTCATCAAGATAGGCCGCAGCCTGACTCGGCTGGCTTCCAAAATAGCCTCTCGCACAGACATACCTGAACGGCGCATCTGATTGGTGTAGTCAATTTTGACGATAGCATCATTGACCACAATTCCAGCAAGGACCACCATACCGATAATGGAAACCACATTCAGGGATTGTCCTGTGATAAGCAGAGCCCAGAAAGCCCCAGTCAGTCCCATGGGCAGTGTGAAGAGGATCAAAAAAGGATGGCGGAGCGATTCGAACTGCGCTGCCATGATCATATACACCAAAAGCACGGCTAACGAAAACGCAAGGATCAGGCTCTGAAAGGACCGGTTCATCTCTTCCTGCTCCCCGCTGAAAACCACCCGGTAGCCGGGAGGCAGCTCCAGCTCAGAGATCTTAGCCTGGATATCTGGTGCAACCTGGCTGATCTTTTTTCCGCTCAGATTGGCGGTTACCAGCACTTCCCGCTGCTGACTTTCCCGTCGTATTTCTTTGGGGCCTCGGGCAACCTCATAGGAAACCAGCTCCCGCAGCGGGATCAACGCACCTTGATGGGATATCTGTTCGTTCATGAGGGTCTCGATATTCTCCCGAATGTCTTCATCAAAGCGGACCAGAATGTCATATTTTTTTTCCATCTCCTTGAACTGTGAGGCAATTTTACCTCCGACCGCGTCCGAGATGTAGCTGCCGATGGCCGCCGGGTAAAGCCCGTATTTTTCCATGGAATCTTTCTTGATTCGAATTAAAAATTCAGGCTTGCCCTCCCCAAGATTGGTGGCAATATCCGTGATCCCTTCGACAGACTGTAGTTTCTCCACGAGATGTTCGGCTAGGATCTTCAGGCGGTTGAGGTCGTCCCCTTTGATCTTGAGCCCGACCTCCGCCGTAGCGAAGGCCATGAACTGGGCCAGAGTAGACTGCTCTCTGAGCAGAGAGTAGCTGACACCGGGAAAACCCTGCAGCCTCTGCCGCATCCCCTCCATGAGCGCATCAATCTGATCCGGCTCGAAGGCTTCGACATAGAGTTTGGCGGAATTCAAGGAGATTTCGGGATCCAGGGCCTCCATACCGCTGACGATACCGATCTGAGAAAAACTCGCCTTAATCTCGTCCTGAGAGTTCATCCAATTTTCCAGGGTCATCACGATGTCGGCTGTCTGTTCGAGGGAATAATCCACAGGGGTTTTCATATTCACTTCAAAGGAACTTGCTTCGGGCTTCGGCATGAGTTCCCTGGGGATCTGCATGGCAGCCAACAAGGTCACGGCCAGGAATACGGCTGACCAGAACAGCACGGTACCTTTGTTTCCTAAACACCAGAGGAGAATCCTATGATAAAACTTCTCGAATTTCGCATAGATCGCATTGAATCCCCGGAACAAGGCTCTGACGATGGGCTTAAAGGGAAGGCTGAGGTAGTGAAAGATAAGGAGCAGCAATTGAGATATAAAGCTGAAAAGGAGGCTCAGGAATCCGAACACAAATTTCGGCAGGTTGTACAATAACCAGCGCAGTCCTCGGAAGGGTGCCGAAAGAATCCTGCCGAGTTTCTTGCCACCCGCCTTTTTTGTGGTTTTTTCAGATAGAGGCTGATGAAGTGCGCCTTTTTCCGCTTTAAACTTCAATTTCCGAGAGGTCAACATTGGCAGCAGCGTCATCGATACGATCAAAGAAGACAGCAGGGCAAACGTCACGGTTAAGGCTTGGTCTTTGAACAACTGACCTGCAACACCATGGACATAGATCACAGGCAGGAAGACCGATATCGTGGTCAAGGTAGAGGCAGTAACCGCCATTCCCACTTCTTTGGTTCCTGCCACCGCAGCATCGATGGCATTTTTGCCCAGGCTTTTGTGCCGGAAAATGCTCTCAGAAACCACAATGGAGTTGTCCAGCAGCATACCGACACCCAGGGCCAATCCCCCCAGAGACAGAATATTTAATGTAATATCTCGGTAATAAAGTAGATTGAAGGTAGCAATGATAGAGATGGGAATGACGACCGCGATGATGACCGGAGTCCTGATATCCTGAAGAAACACACACAGGACCATAAAGGCCAGAATTCCTCCGAAGAGAATCGAGTACAAGACGGAGGAAATGGCATTCTCGATATATTTGGCCTCTTCCTTTACGACCAAGACATCGATCCCAGGATTTTCCGCTTGGATCTCATCCAAGATCACACGTGCCATCTGGGTTACCTTTACCGTATTGGCGCCTGATTCTTTCCGCACCAGGATCCCGATGCTTTCCTTCCCTTTCACGCGGGTGATCCCCTGACGTTCTTTGATGGAGTCTTTGATCTGAGCGATATCTTTGAGACGAATGACGCCCCGGTCTTCTGTGGTCTTAAGGCTGATCTCCCCGATCTCATCCAAGGTATCGAACTCTCCCACGACTCGGAGCGCATACCGGAAGCGACCTTTTCGGATGGTCCCACCCTGAAGGTTGCGGTTGAAGGCATCGATCCGCTGCGATATCTGATCGATAGTCAGTCCATAAAGGGAAAGAAAACGAGGATCCACCTCTACCTGGATCTCCCGTTCCACCCCTCCGGCGATCTCAGCCGAGCCGATACCCTCGATCTGTTCCAGCCGTGGTTTTATCAATTCCTCGGAAAATTCTTTCAGCTCCAATAGAGTTCGCTCACCCGAAATCGAGAGGACGAGGATAGGCCGGCTGTGGGGATCGAAAGGGATGATGGTTGGCTCCTCCACTTCATCTGGAAGCCGGTCTCTCACACTATCCAGCTGTTCCCGGGTGTGGAGCAGGGCAAAATCCATATCCGTCCCCCAAGCGAATTCCAAGGTCAGGTAAGAGACCCCCTCTTTGGAGATCGATTCGACCCTACGCAAACCAGGGATACGGCTGACAGCCGCTTCCAGGTCGTCGGTAATGATGGTTTCGATCTCTTCAGGAGCCACCCCTGCATATTGAGTCACAACCGACAACTTGGGATAGCTGATGTCAGGCAGCAGGTCAATACTCAATTCCCGCAGGGAAACAAATCCTAGCAGAACGATGGCCACAAAGAACATAAACGAAGTAACCGGTCGCTTAACCGAAATTTGAGTGATTTTCATGATATTTATTTATATTGAATCTGTCCGTTTGAAAATTGACGTCGCGGTCATGCGGATATCCCACCGGCGAATGGCCCGCCATATTCTTCTATTACAGATGACGAAAAAAATCCAGCCATTTTGTCATGCCCGGTCACATCTTGGTTTCTTTTTTTCCCATTTTTTATCCTGCAGATTCCCTGTCTCCTCCGCCAAACTCGCCATCATGTAATCTTTAACCTCTCCTGGGCGGGATTCGTTGCCCAAAAAGGGAAACTGTGGGAATCCGCCGGCAATAAAAAAATATCATTCCCAATTGCGCATCATCTGAGGCCGAACAAGATCAGTATCAATAAAACCAGCAGAACCAAAGCTGAAATAAATACATAGATGGTTTTTCTGGCCATCTTTTCCTCCCGACGTATCTCTTGCTCAAGCTGGCTATGATCTTATAGCTGCAATAATACCTCTTGCTTGAGCGGTTGTATCCTCCTGAACTACAAGTTGGTTAAAAATCTCTTCAAGACTGGGCAGTTTCATGAGATTGCGTAGATTCTCCACCGAATCATCTGCAACAATACGGCCGTTATGAATGATGATAGCCCGTGAGCAGATCTTTTCAACGACTTCCAGGATATGGGATGAATACATGATGATCTTGCCGTCTTCAGCCAGCATCTTCAACAGATCTTTGATGACCAGGGAAGTGGTGACGTCTAAACCTGATAAGGGTTCATCCAACAATAGGACCTCCGGATCATGCAGCAGAGCGGACGCGATCAGGACCTTCTGGATCATGCCTTTGGAATAGGAGGAAATCGCCAGATCCATCTCAACGGACAGCTTAAAGAATTCCAGAAGCTGCTTAATCCGGTTCTTCAGGATTTTCTCCGGGATCTGCCGCAGGCGTCCCACCATCAAGAGATAATCATACCCGCTTAAATGTGGGTAGATCTCAGCATTTTCCGGGACATAGCCGATACGCTTTTTATAGGCGTAAAGATCTTTTCGGATATTTTTCCCATCAAATAAGATCTTACCTTCCGTGGGTTCCAGCAAACCCGCAAGCATTTTTATAGTGGTGGATTTCCCCGCACCGTTGGGGCCCAGGTAGCCCACGATCTCTGAAGGTTTGATCGTGAAGCTGACACGATTGACCGCAGGGATCACCTGATATTTTTTGGTGACGTTATTTAATTCCAGCATAGTCCTCTCCCAAGTCTTTATATTTTATACAACCAGGGCAGAGATCTATTCCGGATTATTCGATATTGACTTCCCAAATGCGGCCGATTCCGTCTTCCCCGGCAAGTGCGATGTATTTTCCGTTGGGACTCACCGCGACAGCCCGCACAGCCACTCCGGAGGCATGTTTGAGGTTCATCACCCGGCTGCCTTCACGGGCCTGCCAGATCACAGCCCGGCCATCTCCACCTGTCACGATATCTCGGCCGTTAGGGTGATAGGCCGCTGAATAAAAGGGCTGACCAGACAAGTTCTGCACCCGACTGCCATTGTTCGCATTCCAGACTCGGACGGTGTTATCCACGCTGGCAGTGACCAGTCGATTTCCGCTTTTGCTATAATCGACCGTATAAACCGCGCGGCTGTGGCCCTGC
>JAUWSR010000317.1 GCA_030609975.1 Acidobacteriota bacterium
GAAATAATGTTGCAGCCAGGCTGTAAAGATAGGCAGCCGAAGTACCGACAACAATCAGCGTGTTCATATCAGCACTCCGATGTCTGAAGGCACCCCAGGCTCCTTTATAGAATTGCCATCCAATCCAAAACTGGACAGGCGTTGCTAAAATCCAAAGCACATAGAAATTCCCAAGAAATTCTGGAATCCAGGGAAACCAGTGACGAGAGCTCCCCAAAAAGACTAAAATGCCAAAAACAAAGCCGAATATGAACTTCTGTTTAAGCTTTTTATACTCCCGTTCACGAACAGCTTTCTCTGGATCCACCCCCTCCTCAGAAGACGAAACATCCATCACCTTATAGCCTGTAGATGCAATGGCTTGCTTTATGTCGTTGAGGTTGATCTCAGTAGGCAGGTATTCAACCTGGGCTCTGCCTGTCGCTAAATTGACCGCAGCTTTGGTAACGCCTCGTGTTCGCATCAGGGCTTTCTCGATCCTCTGAACACAAGATGCACACTGTATTCCTTCGATAGGGAGTTCGACTGAGACCGTCCCAACTTCATAACCAATTTTTCTTATTGATGAGATAAAATCGGAAGGATTTGCCAATTCCGGCTTAAAGAACAAGGTAGCCTTTGAAGTCGCAAAGTTTACATTTGCCTTATCCACGCCACTCAAGACTGACAAACCTCGCTGGATAGTCGACGCACAGCTTGCGCAACTCATGCCTACTATGGGCAGGTCGATTCTGTCCAAGCTGGTTCCCTGCTTCGTCTTTGGTTCTTGAGTTTCGCCTGGATGCACAGGACATGCACCCACATTGGCTTCGCATTCCAGACTCGACTCAGCCTTTATATATTTATCTGGATTCTCATCGTCCTTAGCCATGACATTTCTCCTTATATGCTGAGTACTAGGAGTAATTACAGAGCATCAACAACACTCCTTAATTTCGTCTGAACTAAAATCGCTAATTCATGTAGGCCTTCATTCTCAACAGCACTCATCGAAGCAATGGGATCTACAGCTGCCACTTCAACCTCTCCTGCGCCAACTTCCTGAATGATGACATTACAGGGAAGCATAATCCCAATCTTATCTTCAGCCAAGAGAGCGCGATAGGCAAAGGTCGGATTGCAGGCGCCCAGGATCTTGTATTTTCTGAAATCCACATCCAATTTTTTCTTCAATGTGTCCTGAACGTCGATCTCTGTTAAAACTCCAAAGCCTTCTTCTTTTAGGGATGCGTATACCTTCCTCTCAACCTCCTCAAAAGATCCTTTTATCTTTTTTGTAAAATAGTAGCTCATGTTATGCCTCTAATATTTTCGGAATTTTCTTAGAACATCGATCACTTCATCGATCTTTGTGCTTCTATCCTGTTTGTTTCCCTTCGTGAAAGACTGCTGTACACATCCCTTAAGATGTCGCTCCAAAATGTTTTCTTCCACTCCTTTGATGGCGCCCACGACCGAAGCCAGCTGGGTCAGGATGTCGATGCAGTAGCGTTTCTCTTCGATCATCTTCTGGATGCCGCGGATCTGACCCTCGACCCGCTTGAGACGCACGATCTCTCCCTGATGGGTGGCTATTTGCTCGTTCGCCATGATTGTTTCCTTGTGCCTGTCCTGTTCGTCAGAATCGGAATCGCATCCCGGCCTGAAGGCGAAAGCCGTTCAGGCTGAGACTAAAATCCGGTCCTGTGTGGATCTCTTCCCTAAAACCATCGATCCTGGCAAAGCGGTACATCCCGGATACACAAAAATCCACTTTCTGTGCAGGTTTCAGGTTGATGCCTGCTCCCAGATGTGCTCCGAAGTCTCCCCGCGATTGAGAGTTGATATCCCAATAGGTCGCAGCATAGTATCCACCGCCGGCAGTCAAGTATGCTGCCACCTTCGGATTCACAGGTACCGCGTAGTACAGGTTCAGTGTGATGGGTATGACCTGGAATCGATGCAGATGATCATCGAATCCCACTGGGCTGCCAGCCATCATACTGCTGCCGTGCATGCTTATGGTGTCTCCCAGATATCCTACCGCCAGCGCGGCATATACCTGTGGGGCTATTCGAATCTGAAGCTCTGCGGTGACCTCCGGCACACCACCAAAACTCTCAGTGTGCGTGTAGCCTCCGGATATAGAAAATCCCACTCTTCTTTCAAATCCATTGAATTCCTCACCCTGGGCAGCACCCTGGGTCATCAGGCTCACTGCCATAAAAAGGAAGACGAACATCAAACCTCGGTGGAACTGGTGGCCGCGGTGGCTGACTCTCATCTCACACTCCTCATTTTTTCGATTATACCCTATGCCCTCATGGGGTATATACATATAATATATATATACGATGGGGTTTGTCAAGTATAGGGGGGGGATTATTCGTCGAGAGTGGGCGTCAAAACGTTGTGCCCCTGCGGAACGGACCTGTCAGTCCGTCTTCTTTTTTATGGACGAGATCCCCAGCGGCACATAGAGCGGGCAGAACCCGAAAAGACTGGTGGCCAGGAATATCAAGGCCAATGCTCCGAGGATGATCGCCGCCAGTCCGGACAGCTGCTTGGAAAAGTAAAGCACGATGACGATGACGGCGAGCACGGTCCGCAGCACCCGGTCGGTTTTCCCCATGTTCTGTTTCATTCTATCCCTCCTCTATTCTCAAGATATTTTATAACACCTATGATCGAAGATACCAGCAAAATCACAGCCTAACAGCGCCCTGGGGCACACTCGACCTCGCCCCAAGCTTCCAGGCATCTGCTGGAAGCATCCGCTGCTCGGCTTTTTTTTCTGCAGGCGTTTGTGATATAATTTTTTTATTACGCACAACCTGGATAATTCAGGATAAGGAGTCGACATGTCTGGTCATTCAAAATGGGCCTCCATCAAACACAAGAAGGCGGCCACAGACGCCAAGCGGGGCAAGGTGTTCACCCGGATCATCAAAGAACTGGCCATGGCTGCCCGCATGGGGGGAGGGGACCCGGATGCCAATCCCGGCCTGCGCAAGGCTATCGCCGATGCCAAGGCCGCTAACATGCCCGCGGACAACATCAAGCGGGCGATCATGAAAGGAACGGGACAGCTCGAAGGCGTTAGTTATGAGGAGATGTCCTACGAGGGCTACGGCCCCGGCGGTGTGGCCATCTACATCGAAACCGTGACCGACAACAAGAACCGGACCGTCTCCGAAGTCCGCCACATTTTCTCCAAACACGGGGGGAACCTGGGCGAGTCGGGCAGCGTGGCCTGGATATTTCAGAGGAAAGGCTACATCGTGGTGGAGCAGTCCCGGGCTTCGGAAGATGAACTCATGAACATCATCCTGGAAGCCGGCGCCGAGGACATGACGGAGGACGGAAGCA
>JAUWSR010000192.1 GCA_030609975.1 Acidobacteriota bacterium
AGGACAGCTTGTCCCAAGGGTGAAAAATGTCGATTACAAATAGAAATGGCATTGAAATCGAAGTGCTCGGAATCTGGTTCCTCAGGTTAAAGTAGAATTCCGATAATACTGAGGTTGCTTCGTTGCTTCGCTCCTCGCAATAATAGGGGGGGGATGATTATTCCTGTTCCTGGCCGAGCTTGATATCGGAGCGGGAAATAAGGTACTCGGTGGTGGATTCCACCACATGTTTCAGGTTTTGATATTCTGTTTCCAGAGGAGAATCGAGCCTTTTCAGGGTCTCTCCGAGGCTGGCCTGGGCCTGGTTGAGACGCAAAAGTTCATCCAGCGATGCCAATGAACTGTTTCGTGGTGAATTCAGGAAGTAAACGCTGGCCGAGATTGCTAATATCATAACTGCTGATGTGGTAGCTGGAACCAAGTATCGGTAAATCCTACGCTTGGATTTTAGCTCTGGGGGTGAGTCCAGGCTTGCCATGATACGGTGAGGGAGCGAAGCGGGATAGCCCTGGCTGAAGTCGGGTTTTGCAGCAGCGGCTTTTTTCTGCAGTAATTCTGAAAAATCCACGAATTCCCGGCACGAGGTGCAGCGGTCGAGGTGATGTCTCACCCGAGCGGAGAACGGCCTCTCGGAATCCAGTGCTTTGGAAATACTCCATTTAAAGATTGAGCAGAACATTTTTATCTCCCGTTCATGGATTGATAATTGTGCTCGGCGGCTCCTGCGCCGAGAAGTTTTTCCTGTTCGGAGGTCAAGGCCAGTTTCTTGGCAAGATTCAAACGCGCCCGGTGAAGGAGGACTCGAGCGTGGATCTGTTTGATGTCTAAAACTTCCGCGATCTCGATCAGGGACATACCCTCAAGGTAGCGCAGCCAGAGAGCTTCATGCTGTCGCTTGGGGAGGGTTTGTGCCAGGTCCCATAGATTTTTCGCCTCTTCATTTTGGATGAACTCTTCCTCGGGACCCGAGGGAGGCTTATGAGGCATATATGAATCGCTGCGAACATTTAGGTAGCGCAGACGACTGATGGCCAAACGGTTGGCGGCGGTAAACAACCAAGTCGAGAACTTCCACTCCGGATTGTAGCGATCGATGTTGTGATACACTTTTATAAACGTTTCTTGGATGATGTCCTCGATATCCTGGTCGCTCTGAGCTTTGTGTCTTAGAAAATGGAACAGCCGCGGGCTGTACCGGCAAACCAATTCCTCAAAAGAGTCACGTGAGCCGGCTGCAACTCGTGCAGCCAGCTCTTCGTCGGTTTGTTGCGATAGCTTTGGGGAATTATCCATTCATCCGCTTGCCAAATTTACGTTATCAGGATTCGTAGAGGCTTACGAACTCTAGCATAATTTAGGTTCGTTAAAGATGATCAGCCCTACGTGTTACTATGATAACGAATCCTGCCATCTTTAATGTAACGGAAAAGCGCTTGCGAGAAAAGGGCTGAAGTCAGCAAAATCGAAGTCCATTTTCCCTAGCTTGCCGCTGTTGTAGATGAGTTGGACCAGATCTTCGACGGGGTAAGTGATCGCGATGTTGACATTGCTGCCTTTTACGCTGGTCTTAATATCTTTTGGCAGTTTAATTTGTGGAGGGATCTGATCTTTGTACATATCCGCCATCGCCAGCAGACCGTTTACGATCTGTGCGATGTTCTCGGCATCTTTTGGATCAGCTGTTTTCAGGTTGAGATTCATCGACATGTTCTCGCCTGCTTCCCTGAGAGAAAACACAGCGGCTTCTGTTTTTTTCAGGATGGCTGCTTCCCTATCATGTTCTCCTTCCAATAAAGCGGCGATATTCCCGGCCGCTCCTGTCAGAAAAGCTCCGGAAGGGACTCCTTGGATGAGGGAGTTTAAGGAACTGGACTTTATGGTCTCTCCCTTTCCCGACAAAACATCGAGGGCTACTTTTAAAGCGGGTTCACTCTCTGAGAACATGACCAAGTCATCCTTGGCAAACACGCCGTAACTGTCACTGTCCCAATGATGGATGGTGAATTTTCCGTACGTGAGCGCTTCATGATCTTCGTCAAAATCGAGCAGAGAGAGGAGGTGATCTTTATCAAAATTGCCATGCACGCATACGACGGCATCTTCCTCACCCTTTTTCCCGAAGAGAGTTACTCCCTTAACGTCCTCGAGGGGATTGAACCGGAAGCGCTTGTCCACCCAAGCTCCTCTTTTCTCAACCCGGGCAAAAAGCTCTTCGTCTTTAAAAGCATTAAAGAAGCGTGTGGTTTTTATTTTTTCCACGTCAACATGGATCACCCAGTGAGCTTCGGCAGGTACGATGTTTTTTTGAAGTTCGCTGCTGCCAATCTCGGTGCAGAGCATCAGGATCAAAATGACTGTAGCCAAAACAAGAATGGTTTTTTTCATAGGCTTTCTCCTTTCCAATCCTTTGTACGCAAGTGGCTTCTAAATGTTACACTTGGTCCGATTGACCGGTGATTTTGCATATGATATAAGCTAGGAAGAATAAGCAGGAGCGCCACATCGTAAAACACGCAGCCCGTTTCTGTCTGGTCTGTATGCTGCTCTTTACTGCAGGATCACAGATCCAGGCGCAGTCATCAGAATCCGGTCAGTCCCCTCCACTCAGACTTACCGAAGGATGGCAGTTTCGCTGGGGAGACTCTGCCCTGGATGAAGAGGGAGTTCCCGTATGGACTTATGAAAATCTGGAGAGCCAGGAGTGGAAGCCAACGCCTACAACGGTATATTTGCCAGATTATGACGGCAGCCCCATTCTTTGGCTGCGCGTGCCCCTTCCTGAAAAGACCTGGGATGAGCCGACCGTCTTTCTGCCGCGCGTCTTATTTACCCTAGAGGTCTATCTAGAGCGCGAATTGATATACTCCTATGGTGAGCTTAAGGCAGATCGATCGAACCGGTTTGCGGCCTTTGTTCCACATCGGTTGTTCCTCCCTAGTGATTATCAAGGAAAATATCTGTTCTTCCGAATCTACTCGGGCCTGCCGCGGCCTAACGGGATCGATGGAAAGATCCTGATGGGCTCGCGTGAACAACTCTTGTTATATATATTTAAAAATGATATCGGTGGATTCCTGGTCGGAATCTTCTGCATTTTTGTCGGATTGTTCGCTCTGATTATCTGTCTTGATCGCAACGTCAGAGCCAATTTGGCACCCTATAGTTTTGGTATTTTTTCGCTTGCCATCGGATTTGCTTTTATCGGTCTCATTCCGCTTATGGGGATGGTAATCCAAGCTCCTGTTTTCTGGTATTTTATCTTGTTCCTTTCCTACTGTATCTTCCCCGTCGGATTAATGTCGTTTGTCGATCAAGTCGTCGGGCCTGGCCCGATAAAAATATTACGCCGGCTGTGGCAGCTTCATATCGTTATTCTTCTCTGTGCATGCATCTCAGAATTATTGGGTCGGCCTATGGCGCTTTGGTTTCCGTACATTCGATTTCTTTGGATCCTTGATTGTTTGATCATGATAGCCGTGTGTGGATACTCGGCCCTCAAGGGGAAGTATGCGGCCAAGGTGTTCACGCTCGGAATCCTCTTTTTTGCCGTCTTTGCCATACACGATATTTTTAATGCTGCCAGAAAAACCCCCTTGATGCCTATTGGAACACTCATCTTTATCGTACTCTTGGGATACATTTTGTTCCATCGTTCTATGGAGAACAGCCGGCGCCTGCGTGTCTATTCCCAAGAACTCGAGGAGAAATCTAAGAAGCTCGAGGAGGCCAAGGAACAACTGGAGGAATACAGCCGGACCTTGGAAGATAAGGTGGAGGAACGGACCAGAGAGGTCAGGGAGAAGCAGGCCCAGCTTGTCCAGTCCAGCAAAATGGCTGCTCTGGGAAGCCTGGTCGCAGGTGTGGCCCATGAGATCAATACACCGGTTGGAGCCATAAGCAGCATGCACAATACGCTCATTCGTGCAGTTAAAAAACTCAAGGGAGACGTGGATGCCTGTATCCAAGGTATTAAGTTGGATAAGGAAAAGATCAGTTCTACACTCAAAATCGTAGACGATGCCAACCAGGTGATCCAATCCGGGACGGAAAGGGTTATTGATATCGTAAAACGACTGCGAAGCTTTGCGCGCTTGGATGAGGCCGAACTGAAGGTTGCGAATATCCACGAAGGTTTAGAGGATACACTGACCATCATTCATCATCAGATCAAGGATAAAGTCACCCTTATTAAAAACTATGGAGAGATCCCAAAGATATCTTGTTTTTTGGGGCGCCTGAATCAAGTCTTCCTAAATCTTATCATCAATGCCGAGCAGGCAATGAAAGATGGTGGAGAAATTCACATTTCGACTTTTCTCAAAGATGATAAGGTCTATATCAAGATCCAGGATAACGGCGAAGGTATTCCACAGGAAAGCCTGGGGAAAATTTTTGATCCCGGCTTTACCACCAAAGGTGTGGGCGTAGGCACGGGGCTGGGATTGTCGATATGCTATCAGATCATACAAGATCATCTGGGAGATATACTCGTCGAGAGTGAAGTTGGCGCCGGGACGACCTTTACCATCATTCTCCCCACAGATCTCGAAGAAAGACTCGGGGCCGGAAACAATATTTGATCTTGTATTCACTTGAGCAAATCAAAGGTATCTTCGGCTTTTTTCTCGCCGTTGACGTTGAGAGAGATTCGATGTGCTCCAGGAAAATGCTTACGCGTTGACATGTCGGCAAAGGAATGCTTCCGTTTGTAGCTGTAGCTGCCGGCTTTGTAGTTGTTCTCTGTGATCTTAAAAACCTTTTTTGAGAGCTGGCCTTTGGCCTTAACAAAATGGATGGCGTATTCCAGACGGACCTTGCTCTTTTTTTCAAGATCCAGGACAAAGCTAAATTCCAACGTGCCTCCGATATGGAAGCTCTTTTTACAAAGCTTAAAGTTGGAGACAACCATGTCTGCGGGATCGCTGTAGCCGAAAATCGCTAAGGCTCGTTTATCTCCAGCCTTCAGCAACCCGCGACAGGCATGTTTAACGATCTTGTCCGTTTCCGGGGATTGTCCGTGCCAGCGTTCACAGACGTCGAGCGTGATGTCGGGATTGTCCTTGGAGATATCGTTCAGGTTGTTGGCTACACTTCTTCTGACACTTTCAGAGGGATCATTCTTCAATATCTCCAGGATGGGCAGCAGGGGAGTCGGGTCTTTTTTAAATTTCGGAAGCGCTATCGCCCAGGGGAGTCGGGGACGGCAGCCTTCACTGGCTAACCTCCGAACATGGGCGTTTTCATGTTCGGCCCATGACAGCATGTAGGGCAGTACTTTGTCTGGATCTTGGTCCAGGAAAGGCCGGATCGCAAGCTCGGCTGTTACGAACTGAGTGATGTGGCCTAAGGCGGCAAGAGAGAGATCCCGATCTTCCATCCCATAAAGAGCGATGTAGTCCGGCAAAGAAATGGCTTCGAAGCCTTTGACTTGAGGGGCTGCTTGTTTCAATATCTCGACAGTATCTGCATAGGATTCGGGCAAGGTTTGGTGCAGGCATTGGGTTGTGTGGCGCATCTTGGCCATCAGCTCTTTGGACTCAAAAGTTTCATCAAATACGAGATTCATGAATTATTCTCTTTCGAATCCGGAGTAGGCGGCTTGGATTACGGATGCATATGTACTCATAGAATCCTGCGTAAAAAACCTATCTTTTAGGCGTTCTGCCATCTTTTTCTCCCTAGAATTTATCCTAGTATAGATCTAGATATGATTCAATTGTTTTAGATTGACACTCATCCCCTTTTTTCTGATGGGAAGGTTTTGTCGAATGGATAAGATGGAAATATCTCTGTCTGTTTAGGCAGTATTAACGAAGATAGTTCGGGACTTTCAACTTAACAAATTTTTAACGTCGCGCTGACAACTCGTTTTCCAATATATCCTATCTTAAACCCGATGAAAGGTTTTAAGCATGCAAAAAAAACCTAAAAATAACAACAAGGAGGTTATGTTATGAAAAAGATGATTTTGGGTTTGGCGGTGCTGGCTTTATTGGTGGGGACGATAACGTCCAGTCAGAATTTGACAGCGAAGGAAGATTCGCTGGAAGCCAGTACAGCCTTGTTTAGGAGCGGGATCAAGGTGATGACACGTAATATCTATGTCGGTGCCGATGTGGATAGAGTCATCGAGGGAGGCCTAGGTGAGCTGGATGCGGTCATGCAGCAGCTTTTTTCAACCAGTTATCCGGACAGAGCAGGAGGACTCGCTAATGAGATTCTCTCGGCTCGTCCCCATCTCATTGGCATCCAGGAAGCTTCCTATATCGCCGGCAACATCCCGGATATGGGATATATTGAGATGGATTATCTCGAAATCCTGTTGCAGATCCTGGGGGCATATGGTCTTAGGTACAAGGAATTTAGATCGAATGAGAATGTCAATGTCTTCATGCCCTTGGTTGAAGGGAGTACCGAGTTTTATATTCAGCTCATTGACTATGATGCCATTCTCGTTCGGGACGATGTGGAAGTCAGTGATTTTTTCACCAAAAACTATGAGGCGAACCTGCCTGTGCCTACTCTGGGTTTGACCATTCAGAGGAGCTTTTCCGCGGTGACGGCTAAAGTAGGAAAAAAGAGCTATCGCTTTGTCAACACTCATTTGGAGCCGGTTCCTGAATCTTTCCCCGATGTGATCTACATTCAGATGGGTCAGGCGCAGGAACTCCTGGGCTATCTGCAAGCAGAAACACTGCCTGTCATCCTGGTGGGAGACTTTAACACAGAGGCCACCCGCAGCGCAGGGCAGACATACCAGTTGATGGTGAACACTGGATTTGTAGATGTCTGGACACGAAACCTGCGTAGGAGAAATCGAAGGGGTTTTACCGCGTCTCATGACAAGGATCTGAGGAATACCACGGTCACACTCGACCAACGCATCGATCTGATCTTCGTGCGCAGCAACGTGGGATTCTGCGGCTGGCATGTGATCGGGCCGGTTTATGCCTGGGTCGTAGGAGATGAACTGACGGATCGTGTCTGGGTGGAAGATTATCAGGAGTGGATCTGGCCTTCGGATCATGCGGGAGTTATCGCCCGCTTGTGGATCCCCCAATTTTAGATGACACGTTATTGAGATAGGTCGGCAAAGGGGGAGGGCCGAGTCATACGTGGCTCGGCCCTTTTATATTTGAGAACCTTCAGGTTGGATGATATAGCCGGAAGAGATGTTTTCAAATATTATCTATGTTTCCACTCAATATGGAAACGCCGAACAATGGGAAGTCCATCATCGTCGGTGTCCATGGTGTACATTTTTTCCTTGGTGAAGAACCATGGGCTGACCTCCAGAGCTTGATGTGCGATGTAGCGGCCTTCAGCGTTGAAGAAATCGTAATACCACCCTTTTTCATCTTCAGTAGGTTTCCAGGTTCTTACGTAT
>JAUWSR010000107.1 GCA_030609975.1 Acidobacteriota bacterium
GCCCCTATATCAAGATGCGATATTGCCCACGGTCGCGTATGTGGGCGGGCCGGGTGAGTTCGCCGACTTCGCTCAGCTGAAGGAGGTGTATGTTGGCTTTGGACTGCCCATGCCTGTCATCTATCCGCGAAAAAGCTTTTCACTTCTGGAAAAAAATGTAGAGAAGTCCTTAGCGACGCATTCCCTCCAGGTTCAGGATGTTTGGAACGGATTGACCTCTCTAAAATGGGAAAAAATCGCCAGGGATGAGATCCCGCAGTCCTTAGAGCAAACACTCAAAAGTGCCGCTTCTCACCTCGACCGGGATATGGCTGCCATCAAGCAGGAAACATCCGCTTTCGAAAAAACCCTGGGACATGCGGTTGATTCCATCCACCAGAAGATCCGGTTTCAACTTGGTCTTTTAGAAAAAAAAGTGCTGAAGGCTTCGAAGAAGCGCCAGGCGATCGTAAGGCAGCAGTTGCTTAGCCTGGAAAACAATCTCTATCCGGATCGGCACTTACAGGAAAGGGTATTCAATATCACCCCCTTTCTAATGAAGTATGGCTTTGCCTGGCTGGATGAGCTTTATCAGGCGGTCGACCTGACGCATTATGATCATCAGATTTTCCGAATGTGAAAATGGGAATAAGAAAAAAGGAGCATGCTGTGAAGCTCGATGTTATCGCTTTTGGTGCACACGCCGACGATGTGGAGTTAGGCTGCGGGGGAACAATTTTAAAACTAAGGGCCTTAGGCTATAAAACCGGTGTCGTCGCACTGACCCGCGGGGAGATGGCCACACGAGGGACGGCCGAGATACGTGCTCAGGAGTTTGCGGCCGCAGCTCAGGTTATGGGCTTAGCTGTGCACAAAATATTGGATATGCCAGATGGCCGAGTGGAGGAAATCTGGGAGAATAAATTGAAGGTCATCCAGGAGATCCGTGCTTTCCGGCCGCGAATCGTTTTTGCCCCCTATTGGATCGCCCGCCATCCGGATCATGAAAAGGCCTCCCGGATCGTACGTGAGGCGGCTTATCTCGCGGGATTGAAAAGGCTGGATACCGACCAAGAGGCCCATCGACCCTTCAAAGTGATCTTCTATCCGACACGATTCGAATTCCCACCTTCCTTTATCGTTGACACGACGAATTTTCATGCAAAAAAACTGGCGGCGCTGCAGGCCTACAAGTCCCAATTCGATTCCCTGGAGAGGATCTCCACCCGGGATAAACAGTATGGAACCTACATTGGAGTTAAATATGGAGAGCCTTTTCTCGTAAGGGAGGCCCTTAAAATTGAGGATCCCGTGGAGTTTTTCGGCCCGGAATATCTGGAGACCATCCCATGAAGATAGGCGTCCTCTGCTATCCCACTCACGGTGGCAGCGGGGTTGTGGCTTCGGAATTGGCGATCGGTATGGCACAGAGAGGACATGAGGTCCATATCGTGAGCTACACGACACCTTTTCGCCTGCGAGTCTTCCATCAAAACGTATTCATGCACGAAGTGGGGGTCGCGAATTATCCTCTCTTTAAATATCCCCCGTATGCTTTGGGTTTAGCGACCAAATTGGTTGAGCTGGTTGAAACATATCAGATCGAACTCATCCATGCCCATTATGCCATCCCTCATGCGGCCAGTGCCTATCTGGCCAAACAGATCCTGGACAACAAAGGAATTAAAACCGTTACCACGCTGCATGGTACAGACATCACCCTGGTAGGCGCAGATTTGTCCTTCCACCGCGTCATAAAATTCACCATCGAGAGATCCGACGGTGTCACTGCGGTCTCCCAATATCTGAGGCAACGTACCATCGAAGAATTCGATATCCATCGAGAGATCCGCGTTATCTACAATTTTGTCGATGCCGACCGTCCGGAACAAAACCGCAACTCGTGCAACCGTGAGTCTTATGCGCCGCAAGGAGAGAAGATCCTAATGCATGCCTCGAATTTTCGGCCGGTCAAAAGACTGGGGGATGTCATTCGTATCTTCGCCCGGGTACAGGAGCTTATCCCCGCCAAGCTCATCTTGGTCGGCGATGGGCCGGAGCGGTTGTATGTGCAGCAGTTGGTCAAGGAGATGAAACTCAGCGATTCCGTGTATTTTTTGGGGGAGCAGGATCATCTAGAGCCGTTGTTCTTCTGTGCCGATCTGTTTCTTCTCCCCAGCGAACAGGAGAGCTTCGGCTTGACCGCACTTGAGGCGATGAACTGCGGTGTGCCGGTGATCGCGACAGAAACCGGGGGCCTTCCGGAGGTTATAGAGCATGGGAGGACGGGATATCTTTTCCCGATTGGGGAGACCAAAAAAATGGCGGAGACGGCGACCTTGCTTCTCAGCGATTTAGATAAACACGAGCTTTTTAAAAAGCAAGCTCGAGAACATGCCGTCCATACCTTCAATGCAGATCAGATTATCCCACAGTACGAGGCCTTTTATGAGGAAGTGTTGCAGAGATAGCCTATGAGCAATATCGACTGGATCGTAATGAGCGCCTTCCTCCTCTTTGTGGCCGCCTTTGGAGTCTGGAACTCCCGGGGCAAAAAAGATCTCAATGGATTTATTCTGGCCAATAAATCCACGCCCTGGTACACGATCACGCTCTCCATTATGGCTACCCAAGCCAGCGCCATAACCTTCCTCTCCACTCCCGGCCAAGCCTATGTGGATGGCATGCGTTTTGTCCAGTTTTATTTAGGCCTTCCCATCGCTATGGTCATCCTTTCGGTCACGGCCGTTCCCATCTTTCATCGCTTGAAGGTGTACACGGCCTATGAATTCTTAGAGCAGCGTTTTGATGTCAAGAACCGCACGCTCGGGAGCATCCTTTTCCTGATCCAACGAGGTTTGGCCTGTGGTTTCACGATCTTTGCGCCCTCGTTGATCATTTCCGTTCTTCTGGGCTGGGATATCCGCTTCACGATATTTTTAATAGGCGGAATCGTCATTATCTACACCACGACAGGAGGGACGGATGCTGTCAACAAGACCCATCTCTTACAGATGGGCATTATTACCGTGGGCATGGGGGCTGCCTTTTTTATGATCTTCCGTCTTTTACCCTCAGATATATCCATTTTGGATGCCACGCATGTGGCCGGCAAAATGGGGAAACTGAATGTCATCAATTTTGTTTTCGATTGGAAGGACCGCTACAACATCTGGTCGGGCCTCATCGGAGGTACTTTTCTGGCTCTCTCCTATTTTGGTACGGATCAATCCCAGGTGCAGCGTTACCTTTCCGGCCGCTCCATTGCACAAAGTCGTTTTGGACTGTTGGCGAATGGCGTCCTAAAGATCCCCATGCAATTCGGCATTCTTTTCACCGGGGCCATGATCTTTGTCTTCTATCAATTCGTAACGCCTCCCCTGTTTTTCAATTCCGTTGAGACGGCAAATGTCAAAAACAGCGGTTATTCACAGTCCTATCAGCAGTTGGAATCTCAGTATGAGCAGCTCCACCAGGAAAAACAGGTACACATTCGGGATATGCTGTCGGCATTGGAAAGCGGTGAGGATGGGGATGTGGATCATGCCCTGCAAAAAATGCGTCGGTCACGATCACAGGAGTTGGATATTCGAGAAGAAGCGGCCTCCCTTATCCAATTATCCAATCCCGAAGCCGACACCAATGATGTCAATTATATCTTCCTGAGTTTTGTCATCAACTATTTGCCGGTGGGGCTGATCGGACTGATCCTGGCAGCTATCCTCTCCGCCTCGATGTCTTCCACAGCTGCTGAATTAAATGCTCTGGCTTCAGTGTCGGTTATTGACATCTACAAACGCGTGTTTAAGCAAAATGCCTCGGACCGCCACTATTTGCTCGCCTCAAAAATCGCAACCGTCTTTTGGGGGATTTATGCCATCAATTTTGCCCTCTTTGCCAACAGCCTTGGCTCATTGATCGAAGCCGTCAATATTCTCGGGTCGCTTTTTTACGGAGCCATACTGGGTATTTTTTTGGTCGCCTTTTACTTTAAAAAAATTGGCGGGAATGCTACTTTTATTGCCGCCATTTGTGCCGAGTTGGTGGTCCTGTCCTGTCACTTTTTCAGCGAGATCCCCTACTTGTGGTTCAATGTGATCGGATGTGTCGTGCTCATAGTGCTGGCACTTCTATTGAATCCTTTTTTTACACCTAGCCAACCTCACTTGAGGAAGGTCTAGGGTGGACAAGAACCAAAATTTTCAGACTCTCAATTAAGGTTAAAGATAACATCGACATTGGGATAGTCTAGGTTAAAGGCAGCCGGACTTTTTCAGTAAAGAAGATAGGGTCTCCGTTGTCGGCGAAAAAGTATCTCATCCTTGTGCATGTTTTCCAGCAGTTGGGAATAGCTGATATCTCCGCGGAGATAATGTGCCAGTTCACCGGTACCGAACATCAAGCTAAGGCTTTGGGATTCCTGGTAGATCTTATCCGGATAGAGTTTCTTGAGAGTGTCGATGAGAGCCAACGCAAAATGTACGGCGTGAAACTGACCGCCCTCGGTGATGTGGATGCGCAGGCCTCGGCACCGTCGGTCCTTGTATGGGGGAGAGGAGGTTTTTCCAGGAATGGCATGTGGCGTGTACTCCACGATCTCCAGCTTGATACCCTGCAGTGCTTCAGCAGGAAGAGATTGCAGAACCTTCAGTGGGGTCATCCAAGGGGAGCCGAAGATCAGGAAGGGCTCCTGAGTTCCCAAACCCTGATTGAGGATGATCCCGCCTAAAAGCCCGGTGCCCGCGTAGACAAGAGCGCTCTGTGCAGTCGGGATGTTGGGAGAGGTGGGGATCCAGGGCAATCCGGTATCCTCCCAGACCAGATGTCGCTGCCAGCCTGTCATCTTTACCACATGGAGGTCTGCTTCAGTCGGCACCCATCCCTCGCCCTTCATCATTTGGGCCAATTCTCCGGCGGTCAGTCCATAACGGATCGGAATGGGCAGAGCTCCGATATAGGACTCGAATTCAGCCTGCAGGATGGGCCCCTCGATAATATTCCCTCCTGCGGGGTTGGGCCGGTCGAGGACATACACAGGGAGCCCGGCCGGGGCTGCGGCCTCCAGCACGTATTTCAGGGTGGTGATATAGGTATAGAATCGTGTGCCTACATCCTGTATGTCATACACAAAGGCGTCGATCTCCCGCATCTGTTCCGTTGTGGGTCTGCGAGTATTGCCATAGAGGCTGAAAACCTTAATGCTGTTCCAGCGGTCATCCGCGATGTTCGCTCCCCCCTCTCGTATGCCCTTGAAGCCGTGCTCCGGAGAAAAGATGGCCCGCACCCTGATTCCCTTCTGAAGCAGGGCCTCAGCCAGAGGGGTGCCATCTGGAAGCACGGCTGTGTGGTTGATCACCAGTCCCAATCTCTTATCCTTGAGTTCCTCAGGAAAATTGTCCACGAAAACTTGGTCACCGGGGATGACCTGGCTTTTAGAAAAAGTGACTGAACAGAGTCCTGAGACGAAGATCAAGAGCGAAAATATTCTCAGGCATATTATGGCTGGTGTGTGCTTGCGATGTGACATGCGGGGGATATTTTCCTGAAATATTTATCCGTACTGATGCGTGTCGTCGATGATGTCGTTTTCCTGCCAGTCTTTTGCCCACTGGCTTACTCGGAATATCTTCATCTTTCCATCCGATGTGGAACATATGATGCGACCCAGGCCACAGTTGAGGAGCATCTTTTTGCAGATAAAACATGGGAAGGCGTTGATGGGTTCGGGCTTGCCATGGATCGTGCCGTAGATATACATGTCTCCTCCCATGAGGCTGACTCCCGCTCGTGCTGCGTTGATGATGGCGTTTTGTTCGGCGTGAACACTGCGGCAGAGTTCGTAGCGCTGTCCATGGGGGATGTCTAATTTGTCACGGAGACATTCTCCATGTTCAAAGCTGTCGCGGGTCTTGCGTGGGGCTCCCACATAGCCTGTCGATATGATCTGATCATCTCGGATGATGATAGCGCCTATGGATCGGCGAAAACAGGTGCTGCGGCGTGCCACTTCTTTGGCGATACCCAGATAATATTCGTGTTTGCTGATGCGGTCCGAACTCATAAGAAAGCCTCCAGTTTTTTTTGAAGATCATCCAGGGTCCCATCGTTTATCACTGTAAAATCTGCCATCTGCATACAGGTCTTCAGCTGCTGAGCCGTGGCTTGATCCGTCATCTCTTCGGATTCTTTGTGTATAAATGCCCGCAGGGAAGCGGCGGATTCATTGCGTCCCCGTTTTTGAGCCCGTTCGTAACGAATCTCCACTGGGGCGTCCAGCGCTAACAGAACAAAATTTGGGTGACTCCGCAGGTGTTGGATCTCATGCGGATTGCGGATGCTGTCGATGACGGAATCGTCTTTGACACGTTCCAGTATCCTGCGGGCCAGGATGTCAGGGCCGAAATTCTCCCGCAGGCTGTTTCCGGTTTTTATGAGGTTATCGCGTGTGATCTCTATTTGCTTTTGCTGGAGCTCTTCCCGGATCAGGTCGGATAAGGAAAAATAGACATAGCCGTGCTCGATAAAAAAGGCGGCGGCTTCGCCTTTGCCGGCGGCATTGGTGCCGGTGAGTCCGATAAGCTTTATTTCCGTGTTCATTACCTGAGCAGTCGAGGAAGGCTTTTCAGCAAATTCTTAAAGGGCATCTTTTTAAGGATGCCGCCCAGTTGGGGAACAATTCCCAGCAGAGCTCCAATCCTGTGTTTAAACTGGGGGTGATGATATAGGGTCATCGCCTGACGGAACATATGGTTGCTTGGACGGTTATAGGGATACCACCAGAGATAAGAATTCTTGCCGGCAAAGTCAAGGGCCGTATATTTGATATTCACAAGTTCGAGCAAACCGTAGGGGCCGTGAGAACGTCCGATGCCCGTTTGTTTGATGCCTCCCCAGATAGCACCGGGCTCTACGAAAGAGGTCATGTGATCGTTGACCGTGACCGTGCCCGCTTCTATCTTGTCGATCATTTCGGCGGCGACTTCACGGTCTTGCGTCCAAACCGAGGCGGTCAATCCATAATCCGAATCATTGGCTAAGGCCACAGCTTGCTCCAGCGAGGAGAAGGTCATGATGGGCAGGGTGGGGCCGAAGGTCTCCTCGGTCATGATCTGCATGGAATGGTTGGTGTGAGAAAGAACAGCCGGGCGGAGGAAATACCCCGGAAGTTCACTGATGCGCTCGCCACCCCAGAGGATGTGCGCTCCCTTTTGCCTGGCGTCTTCCAGGTGGCTTTCCACGGTGTTCATCTGGGAGAGCGTTGTCATGGGACCCACGTCGGTTTCCGGATCCAAGGGATCTCCGATCTTGAGCCTCTGTGTGTGCTTCAGGACCCTTTGGATAAATTCCTCAGCCACGGAGTCCTGAACGTACAAGCGTTCCACCGAACCACAGCTCTGACCGGTATTGGTGAAGGCGCCCCAGACCGCCCCTTGAGCGGCTTTTTCCAAATCCGTATCCGCACACACGATCATGGGATCTTTGCCTCCCAGTTCGAGGGTGAGGTTGGTTAAATTGCGGCTGGCCATGGACATGATCTTCTTGCCGACACCAGTGCTGCCCGTGAACATGATAGCCTGGATATCGGGGGATGTGAGCATGGATTCTGCATCTTGGGAGCGGCAGTTTACGATATTCAGAACACCGGGAGGGAGCCCGGCTTCGAGAAAGATTTCGCCGATGTGCAAGGCGGTGAATGGGGTTGTGGTGGAAGGTCTCAGGATGACGGTGTTGCCTGCGACCAATGCGCTTAGGGTGTCGAGGAGGGGAATAAGGAAGGGGTAGTTCCAGGGGGAGATGATGAGCGTCGGACCGAGCGGCTGAAAACGGAAGGATCCTTTTTTGTGGGTGAACATGAAAACATGATGTTTGGCTTTCTGAGGCCGGATCGATCGCTGTGTTTTGCGGGCGTAATATTCCAGCGCTTCCAAGGAGCCGAGGATTGTGGCTAGGCTCTCCGTTATGGGCGTTCCCTTTTCCCGGCTGATGGTTTCCGCCACCGCTTGGCTTTGGTCTAACAGGATGTTTTTTGCTTTTCGAAGTATATTCCTTTTATCTCTGGTGGATGTGTTTTTCCATACGGGGAAGGCGGATTTTGCGGCCTGGACGGCCTGTCGGCACTCAACTTCTGAGGCCAGAGAAAAATCGCCGAGTGACTCCAGAGTGGCGGGATTGGAGGAGTTGAGTTTGGCTGCGGTTTCAATCCGCTGATTGGCTATGATTAAGCGACCATCCATCATATTGCTCATAAATAATGTCGATATATGTTAGAACCTAATATTATTGGAATTCTACGATAACTGTAAAAGATAACATTCTGTTCACTTCAATTACAATCCCCTTCTTTTTATAATCGATATTCTTTACCCTTCGGGCGAGCTGATCTGATGATGATCCAGGTGATTGAATATCAGCCGGACAATTCGGAATCTGAATCTTTGCTCTTGGGTTCTTTCTTTTTACCCACGACCATGGCGATCAAGATGCTGAGTCCATAGAGCCCCAGCATGGGTACCGCCACAATACTCTGAGTCATGGGATCCGGTGTAGGTGTAATGACGGCTGCGATGATGAACACGAATAGGACGGCATATTTGAAGTGTTTGATCATCATCCGGGATGTGACGAGTCCCATTTTAGCGAGAAAGAAAACCAGGGTGGGGAGTTCGAACACCAGTGCGATCCCCAGAATGACCCGCATCGCTAAACTGAAGTATTGGTCCACTGTGATCAAGGCCTTGAACTCCGAACCCATGCTCAGGAAAAAATTGCAAGCAAAAGGGAAAACCACTAAAAACGCAAAAGCACCTCCGCCAGCAAAAAAGAAGGTAGTCATGACCACGAAGGGGATGACATATTTTTTCTCTTTCTGGTAGAGGCCCGGGGCAATGAAGTACCAGATCTGGAGAAAGAGAAAGGGAGCCGCCACAAAGATGGCTGTGAGGAAGGAAACTTTCATGTACAAAAAGAAAGGTGCCGGCAGAGAAGTGAAGACCAGCTGTTCCCCTTCCGGAAGAAATTTGGTGACCGGCAGGGACAGGATGTTGTAAATATCTTTACTGAAGAACCAAGCGGGGAGGACAGCGATGACGATAGCGATAAAGGAATAGAAAAGGCGTTTACGCAGATCCTCGAGATGTTCAAGGAACGTCATATTGTCAGGTGACTTTATTCCCACTTTCATCCTGTTCCGCTTTCTTGGTCGACTCTTTGGGGGTTTCCACGGGTGCAGTCTTGTCTATAGCTGGTTCGGTCGGTGTGCTTTCTACGTGTTCGTAGGGATTTTCCGGCTCTGAGCTTATATCGAATTTGAAGTTTGTCACTTGATCGATGTCCTTCTTGATATCCCGGAATTCTGAGGCTTGGATCTCCTCTTCTATCTTTTCCTTGATCTCATCCGAGGTCCTGCGAAATTCGCGCAGAGCCTTGCCGATGGATTTTCCGACCTCAGGGAGTTTCTTGGGGCCAAATACCAAAAGTGCGATGCTCAAGATCATTATTAATTCCGGGAAGCCAATACTACCAAACATCAAAATTCTCTCTTTTTATCCTATGCGTAATGCTATGGAAATATAGCGGTTCGTGCGGTTTAAGTCAACCTTAACTTTACAAGGTTCAGCGCCTTTGGTAGTATCTGGGAGGTGGTTTTTATCATGAAAAAGAAACTTTTTCTCCTTCTCGGAATTCTTTTTGTTTTTGGCATGCAGCCCCTGCTGCAGCAGGATATCTGGACTCACTCTCTCAGGAAAATGTCGTCCATGGTTTCTCTGATCGAGCAAAATTACTATAAAGAGGTCAAACATGAAGACCTCGCCTATTCTACCATCCGGGGTATGCTGTCCACCCTGGATCCCCACTCCTATTTTTTGGACCCTACCAGCCTGTCCACCCTGACAGAAGATTACACAGGGAAATACCATGGTCTGGGGATCCTGATCCAGAAACATGGTGAGGATTTGAAGGTCATCTCTCCCATCGAGGGAACCCCTGCTTACCGTCTTGGTATCCAGCCGGGTGATGTCATCTCCCACATCGAGGGAGAAAGCACCAAACCCATCTCCAGCTACCAAGCCATGCAGCGACTGCGGGGTAAGCCGGGGACCAGCGTGACCATTACCATCACGCGGGAGGGTTTGGATGAACCGATGGATCTCACCATCGCACGAGCTGAGATCCCGCTTTACAGCATCCCCTATGCCTTCATGCTGCAGGATGATATCGGCTATATCTATATCAACCGGTTTGCCGAGACGACCACGGAAGAGTTCCGGGAGAAGATGAGGCTTCTACAGGAACAGGGAATGCAAAAACTCATCATCGATTTCCGTTTGAACGGGGGCGGAACCTTCATTCAATCTCTGGAAATGTCGGAAGAGCTCCTGGCCAAGGATGCAGCCATCGTATCCATAAAGGGACGCAACAGTTACTACAATCGAGTATTTCGGGCCAACCGCAATGGGCGCTTCCAGGATATCCCCCTGGTCATCGTTATCCATAGGGGCACGGCCAGCGCTCCGGAGATCGTAAGTGGTGCGGTCAAGGACAACGACCGGGGACTTATCGTAGGTGAGAGATCCTGGGGCAAAGGCCTCGTCCAGACAGTGTTTCGTTTGGGGCCTGAGTCTGCGGTCGCTTTGACCACTGCCAAATATTACACCCCCAGCGGTCGCTCCATACAAAGGGATTATTACCCGCTCGAAGATTACC
>JAUWSR010000193.1 GCA_030609975.1 Acidobacteriota bacterium
AAAGATCCGAGAGTCCTTAAAAGTCGTGCTGTCCCTCTTCGAGGATTATCTCAAGCTCAGCCAGCATGCTAACTTCGATTCTATCATCCCCGCGCTTCGTGAAAATAGTGCTGGGCGGATTTCGGATATCATCTCTTCGCATCTGTTTTTGCCTCTGGAGGAAAAACAAAATTTGTTGGAGACCATCAATCCCTTGGAAAGACTGCGGCGTTTGAATTTTGTCCTTGAGAACGAATTGATCAAGATCCATTCCAAGATCCGAAAAGAAGGGAAGCCCTCCAGTCGGAAAATCAGGCCTCGTGAACCCGGACAAAAAATCTTTACTCCGGGGATGACCATGAAAAAGGAAGATCAGCCCAACGAGATAGAAGAGCTCCGTAAGAAAGTAGCTGACGCCAAGATGCCTAAAGACGCAGAAGAAAAGTCCAATAAAGAAATTGAGCGTTTGGAAGTGATGCCGCCAATGTCAGCCGAGGCTACTGTGTGCCGCAATTATCTGGATTGGCTTGTCTCTTTGCCCTGGAATAAAAAATCCCGGGAGAAGAGGAGCTTGGAGGAAGCTGAGAGGATTCTGGATGAAGACCACTATGGACTTGAGAAGGTCAAGGAGCGCATTCTAGAATATCTTTCCATTCGTCAATTGGTTAAAAATCCCAAGGGCGTTATCTTAGGACTTGTTGGGCCGCCTGGAGTCGGGAAGAGCTCGTTGGGCCGGTCCATTGCTCGTGCTACCGGTCGCAAGTTCGTGAGGTTGTCTTTGGGAGGAGTCCGGGATGAAGCAGAAATCCGAGGTCACCGCCGAACCTATATCGGCGCTTATCCAGGTAGGATCCTTCAGCTGATCAAAAAAGGAGGCACCAGAAATCCTGTCTTCCTCTTAGATGAAGTCGACAAGATGAGTGTGGATTTTAGAGGAGATCCGACTTCCGCATTGATGGAGGTTCTGGATCCTGAGCAGAACAGCACCTTCTTGGATCATTACATAGATACTGATTTTGACCTCTCTCAGGTTATGTTTATCGTGACTGCCAATGTGATGGAAACTATCCCGCGTCCCTTGATCGACCGCATGGAGGTGATTCGAATCCCCGGGTACACCGAGGAAGAAAAACTCCAGATCGGGAAGTGTTTTCTCTTGCCAAAACAGCTCAAAGCACATGGTTTGAAAGCAGAAAATTTAAACATCTCAGATCGGGCCCTACGCAAATTGGTTCGAGAATACACACGTGAGGCCGGAGTGAGGAACCTGGAACGTGAGCTGACATCCGTTTGCCGCAAGATCGTGAAAAGGGTGGTCAAAAAGGGAAAAACTTATAGCGAAACCGTGACACCTAAGAATTTGGAGAAGCATCTGGGAATTCCGCGCTTTAAAAGGACGGAGCTCGAAAAAAAAGACGAAGTGGGTGTGGCCTTAGGTATGGCCTGGACGGAATTTGGAGGAGAGTTGCTTTCCTTTGAAGTCACAAAGGTTCATGGAAGGGGCAACTTCACTTTGACCGGCCAACTCGGGGAGATCATGCAGGAATCTGCGCAAGCTGCCTTTAGCTTTGTGAGGGGGAAAATGTATGAGATCAACATTGCTAAAGATCTGCATAAGAACTTCGATATACATGTGCATGTTCCCGAAGCCGCGACCCCTAAAGAAGGTCCCTCAGCGGGCATTACCCTGGCTACTGCCATTATCTCCCTGCTCACCGATATCCCTGTCAGTAAAAAAGTAGCCATGAGTGGGGAGCTGACACTGCGGGGCAAGGTCCTGCCTGTGGGCGGGATCAAAGAAAAACTGCTGGCAGCGCACAGAGAGGGCTTGAGAGAAGCTATCCTTCCGCTTGAAAACATGTGCGATTTGAAAGACATGCCTAAAAAGATCATGAGTGCTATGAAGATACATTTTGTGGCAACCATGGATGATGTTTTGAAAGCCGCTTTAATCCGAGATATCCCAGGTGCTGATAAAAAGCAGATCCCTGTCCGCGCAGAGATATCTGGACAAAAAGTTAAGGGTGAGGAATCCCAAGAACCGCCCGTTAGACATTAATAGAGAATATACGCTCGAAACTAAACACAGGAGAGATCAACATGACAGAGTATAATCTAGCCGAACTCGCAAAATTTAAAGTGGCTGATTTGGTCAAGATAGCTACAGAGCTGGGTCTGACCAAGGATGAAATCAAAGGTGTGACCAAGCAGAACCTGATCTTCAAGATTCTGGAAGCCCAGGCAAAGAAGAACGGGCTTCTCTTTTCAGAAGGAGTCTTGGAATGTCTGGACGATGGGTTCGGTTTTTTGCGCGCTCCCGAATTCAGTTATCTTCCCAGTCAGGATGATATTTATGTCTCTCCTTCCCAGATCAGGAAATTCCATCTGCGCACAGGGGACACCATTTCCGGAGTGGTTAGGCCACCCAAGGAAGGAGAAAAATATTTTGCTTTGATTAAGATCGAAGCGATCAATTTTGCTCATCCGGAAGAGGTTATGGGTGCGAGGCGGAATGTATTCTTTGATCAATTGACCCCACTCTATCCCTTCGAGAAGCTGAAGTTGGAAGATGGGAAGCCGAAAAATATGGACGCACGGGTCATGGATTTGCTCACTCCCATAGGAAAAGGACAGCGCGGCTTGATCGTATCCCCACCCCGGGCTGGAAAAACAACGCTGTTAAAAACGATTGCTCAATCCATCGAAAAAAACCACCCTGAAGTCTTTTTAATCGTGTTGCTGGTGGCGGAACGACCCGAAGAAGTCACGGATTTCCAGAGGAGCATTGGCGGCGAGGTGGTGGCGTCTACGTTTGATGAACCGCCCATACGTAATGCTCAGGTGTCTAATATCGTGCTGGAAAAAGCGAAAAGACTGGTGGAACTCGGCCGTGATGTATGTATATTGCTAGACAGTATTACGCGTCTGGCTCGGGCGCACAACGCCATCATCCCTCCTTCCGGAAAAGTGCTTTCCGGGGGTATCGATGCGAATGCCTTGAACAAACCAAAAAAATTCTTCGGAACCGCTCGGAAAATCGAGGAAGGTGGGAGCCTAACCATTATAGCTACCGCCCTGGTGGACACCGGCAGCCGCATGGATGAGGTCATTTTTGAGGAATTTAAGGGCACGGGAAATATGGAGATCAATCTGGATCGCAGGCTTGTTGACAAACGGCTCTTCCCGGCTATCGATATCAATCGTTCTGCGACGCGTAAGGAAGAGCTGCTCGTTGAAGACAACGACTTGAAGCGGATCTGGGTCTTACGCAAGGTTCTAAGCCAGCTAAACGAGGTTGATGCCATGGAACTCTTAATAGATAAGATGAGCAGGACCAAGACGAATGGCGACTTCTTAGACGCCATGAGCAAAGGCCTTTAGGCTGAATTATTACCCTTCGGGCAAGCCGATCTCAGCACATCAACATCGTCGTGTTCCAATCGCAGTAGTTCACTACAGCTTTGCCCTCCATGCCTCGCAGCTTCAGCAATCTCAACTCGTTAATAATCCAGGCTAGTATTGTATAAAGATATGTTGACAAAAAGTGATTGCTGCCCTAATATAATACGGAAAGTATATGGGAACTATAGCCTATGGCCTTGAAAGAACATAAACGGAGGAAAGAATGAGCGATTTTAACGAAATATTCAAAACAGCAGACTGGAAACAGGAAAAGCATGTGCCTGTGATCGATTCCCCAGGAACCGTGGCTGCGGGTGAGGTATTTCAGGTAACCGTGGGCGTTGGGAAGGAGATTGCACATCCCAATACAACTCCACATCATATTCGCTGGGTCACTCTCTTTTTTCAACCAGAGGGTGAGAAATTTCCTTTCCAGATCGGCAAAGCTGAGTTTTCAGCACACGGCGAATCCGTGGAAGGGCCGGATACGAGCACGGTCTATACGCATCATTCTGCAACGTTCAGTTTGAAAACCGAAAAAGCGGGTACGATCTTTGCTGCCAGTTTCTGCAATATTCATGGGCTTTGGCAGAACTCTAAAGCTATCTCAGTAGAATAGAGAATTCAGTCTTCTTTTGTTTCAACCAATTCGTCAGGCTTTTTCATGATCTGTTCAGCCTTGTAGGTGGAAAGTAGGAAGGGAAAGGGATTTTCGGACGAGATGGCAGGGTATTTCCCTCCCTCTTTTTCTTGTTTGGCAAAGATTTGGAGTGAGTAGTCTTTTCCTCCCCTCGCTGTTACGGAATATATGGGGTCTTTGAGATCTTCTTTACTTTGGTCCTCCAAGAATTCATCACATCTCAGGTCCACAAGAGAGGAGATAATTGAATCAAGATTACTCTTGTTGGCTTGATTCCCGTCAGGTAGCATCCAAGCCTCTTCTTCCGTCTGAGCCGGACTCTCTGCTCCTTCTTCTGCTTCCACCTTTTCAGCCTCTGGTGGAGTGAGTACAGGGATCATCTGCTTTGTGAATTCAAAAAGATTGCCTTCCTGCTCGATCTTTACACCGGAAATCTCGTTCTTATCGAGTGCCATAACAACCTTATGACGGAGATCTTTGATCTCGTAAGCAAAGTTGCTGCGGAAGGATTCCCGTGCATAATACACTCGCGTATCATCCTGAATACGGATAAAAGTGTGTCGGTAGGTAGACGGGGTTTTGCCTATATCGAATTCCCTCAGGAGCTCGCTGCCTTTATAAGCCTTAACCTGGATTTTTTTGTCGTCAGTCAGGTCATAGCGCTGATAATCTTTTTTTTCTGCTGCCAATTCACTCAGAGTCAAATTCTCGATCGATTTTAACATGTCCTGTACTTTGGTAGGATCTGCGCTGTATCCTTGAGGCGATATTGACCAAATTTTTTCTTTGCCTGCTATTGTGATCGTACCCGAAGCCTGTGTGATCTCGAGCTTGTCGATCTCTCCGGAGGGGATAGCTCCCAACCGAGGAACTTCATAGCTCATCTTATTCTTTCCGGTACCTACGACGAGATAAACCAGCAGGATGACAATTATTGCCGCTGGGAGGAGGTATTCTTTTTTCAATTTCATGGCGAACTCCTATCTTCAGCTTTTGCTGCAAACATGGCCTGAATGCTTTTGCGTTTGGCTTTGCGTCTTACCCACACGTATATTCCCAGAAGTATAACCGCTGCTGCCAGGCCCACGATGTTTAAAATCTTAACAATGGTTCGTGTCAACGCTTTTGTGTCTTTTAGGGGATTGAAACGCTGATTCTTGCTGCGCATAGTGGCGATTTCTTCCTGATCGTTTAGGTAATCGATGGTGTTGAGCAGGAACATGGCGTTGGGGGATTGGCCCTGGCCGTCAAGAATGTTATCCCGCAGGATATCAACCGTTCCAATCACGAAAATTCGGCCGGGCCTTCCTTTTTTAATGGTGTCCTGCGGTCCCTGTATATGCGATTCTTGATTCTCGGATTTTTTTTCCACCTGTTCGGCTTCGGGCTTGGATGCTTCTTCGGTTGTGTCCTCTGTGGGTTCTTCATCTGTTTCAGGCTCAGGCTTCTCCGGGATGGGTTTGTCAGCAAAGTAACTGGGAAATTCTCCTTCGATCAGATAGGCCAAGGGACGGGAATATTTTTCTTCTTCATTCATGGGGGGACGAATCATAAAAGGCTGCAGGTTGATCTGTCCAGCCATCTCCCAAGACTGGCTCGAGGATGAAAAGAGCCGATGACTTTGAAGATTGTTTTCTTCCAGTCTTTCTTCATTTGCAGTCAGGGGAGATATCTTTATCATAATGAGCTCTTTGAGATTGGACAAAAAATCCAACCGGTGATTTATATTCTCATTCTTTATAATGGGGGCAAAGTAGATAGGCATTTCCCCCATCTGTTGGTCGCGGGAAACGTAACAGCTCTCATCCATGACGTAGGATTTTGTGACATTGATACCGTAGTGATCCAGGAGTTTATCCAATCCCGAGTTGATTGGTATGTACATAGCCTGCTGCTGCATCTGGTACATCTGCTGCTGTTGGGGCTGCATTTCATTAAAGGTCTCAATAAAAAGTGCCAGGGATTTTCCTTTCATTAGAAATTGGTCTATCTGGAAAAGCTCCCAATCAGAGAATGTTTCTTTAGGGCCCGCAATGACCAACGTGTCGATATCTTCAGATATTCCGTCCTGTGTCAAGTCAATCTGATTGACGGTGTATTGTTTCGAAAGCAGAGTGTTGAGGTTGGTGAGCGAATCGGTTTGGGGCTGCATCATCTGAAATTGAGGAGGAAGGGACGGTGCCAGCGAAAGGGTTCCGTGTGTGCTCAGGTACCCGATCTCCTCGTGGATATTGATCAGATTGTCCACGTTTTCTTCAATGAAGCTGGATACGGTCGATATATCCACGATTTCGAACTTTTCCTGGAGCCCTTGTCCGGTCAAGCTCAAGCCTGAGCTGAGCAGGCGGGTTTCGAGGGATTTTTCCCCAATTTCCATTCCCAGAGCTAATATCCCAGTACCGGGGGGGATGATCGTGCCGTCATCTTGTTCGAACTGCGGCCACTGAAGTCCGAAACGCCGGTATTTCCCCAGCTCTGACTCATTCAGTTCCTGAGTAGTGGGATCGAGATACACGAATTCCAGTTGATCGTAATTCTTTCCATTCTGCTCCCTCACAACCTCTGCCACTTGGCTTTTAAGTGCGGAGAGCCCCTCCAATCCAACGAGAGGGGCGACGGTATCGAGGGATGAGGACTGCACCAGTATAACTCTGATCTTATCCTGCAGATTGAGCAGGGCGGAAATCTTGTTGTTCATTTTTTTGATGGTGGTCGTGATGTTGTATTCCAGGCCTTCGGTGCTGGACACCGCCGGAATACGCTCAATAATATCACCGTGGATGAACACGATCCCCATATAGGCTCGCTGGACCTTAGCCTCATCTTGTTCGATAGTTTGGACATTAACAGGGTATATGCCATAGTCTTGAGCCTTTTTACGGTTTTCTTCGGCTTTTTCGCTGATATCGCCTTCTTTGGCACTGACGTCAAAGAAGCGGTAGCTGAGATATTTGTTGGCATGCACGGCATACTCTTCCAGGAGGTCATGCAGGTAGCGTTCGATGTTGTTGTAGGGAGCAGGCAGGTTTTTGGAGAAAAACACATTGATGGTCAATGGCTCTTTTAGGGTGGAAACCGATTCTTTACTGGCCTTGGAGAGAGAGTACAGGCTGTTGGAAGTCAGATCCATCCGAATGAAGAGATTCTGCCCCGCCAAAGCCACCAGGATTGCGATCACAACATAAAGAACAAACTTGTAATATTTTGTCCAATCTCTGAGAGTTTTTTTATTATTTGGCTTTTCCATGGTCGGCTCCTTACTTTTTCTCCTGCATTATGAGATTCGTGCTGTATAGCGCCACAAAAGAGAGGATGATGAAATAAAGCAGGTCTCGGGAATCAATAACGCCTTTGGATAT
>JAUWSR010000038.1 GCA_030609975.1 Acidobacteriota bacterium
ATCCAGGACCAGCACAGGCAAACAGTCCGCGGTTTTAATCGTTAACAGCAGCCCGGATGAGGTGGTCAGCATAGCGTCACCACGCAACTGTGTTTCAGGAGGCTCGGTCAATACATGGATACAGTCGGAGTGGATTTGATCCAGCAGCACCAGATCGAGGTCCTTTTTCCCCGCTTGAACCCTAAGATTCTCCTGACTGAGCGCTCTGGTCCCAAACCCATGCCAAACATACGGGATCTTCTCAAAGCGGGGGACCGTGATATGCATGTTTCTCTCAATATCAGTTAAGCTCAGTCCGGTGTGGAAAAAGCCTCGAAAGTGAAGCTGCGATAGTGCTCGATCACATCCTGCACCAAAACATCTTTTTCCAGTTTGAGGAGGTCCTCCCTTGGCACATCCGGCATGAACTTCTCGTCATTCTCTTCGAAGGGGCTGGACTTGTTCTTTCTCCCACGAATCCGCAGCTTCAGATCCAGCTCTAAAGAGTTTTTGGGCAGGCAAATGTGGTATTGAAAATTCTCGATCCGAGACCGCCCGAAAAAGAAGTGAAACGAGATCGAACGCTTGCGAACCCGGCTGATCTTCACACGTAACTTATAGGGAGTTATTTCCTCTTCCAGGCTTTCGAAGGCAGGCTCGGCTATGAATTCACAAAACTGTTTAAAATTTTCCAGAGTTTCCTGTTTGCTGGTCTCTAGAATCTTAAGCTCTTCGAAGTAATTGGCTAAATTGACTTTCCAGTCAGTTCCCATGGGTATCCTCAGATATCTCGTGCGGACATTCTAGCACAACACTCAGCATATGTTAACTCCTAGGCTGCCGTCGGTTTTTCAGGAACGCAAGAGGCTTTTTGCAAATTCTTCGCCGAATTTCTCCGCCAATTTCAGGTCGGAAGCCTTGGGACTTCCTACATATTCCAAAGTCGTTCCCAATTCCCATTTCAACGGATCGAGGATGGTTTTCAGTTCCCGCAGAGCTCCACCACTCCAGCCGTGTCCGCCAAAATAAGCGGCTTTCTTGTTCAGGATACGTTTGCGAGCCACCATATGCAGGGCCTCAGCCATGGGCGGAAACAGAGAGACCTCGTATGTGGGTGCGCCGATGATCACCCCGCTTTTTGTCCATATTGAAGGCAGAATATAGCTCACATGCGTACGGGCAGCATCAAAGATCTCCACCGGAAGCCCGGCTCGAGAGATCCCCCGGGCCACAGCATTCATGGCCGATTCCGTATTGCCGTACATCGAGGCATAGAGCAGCGTCACTCCGGGTTCGGCCTCATCCGTCGCATACTCGGCCCATTTTTTGTACAGGTTGACAATGCGTGCGGCATCCGCTCTCCACACCAGACCGTGGGAAGGCGCGATAACATCGACAGGAATGGCATTCAATTTTTCAATCGCGTTCAATACCCGGGCGCTGAAATTTGCGACAATGTTGACATAATACCGGAGGGCTTCCCTCTCATAGAAATCCGGGGTCAGGGACTCGTCATCGAAGATCCCGCCTCGGACAGCACCATAGCCCCCGAACGCGTCACAAGAAAAAAGAACCCTCTGACTGGTCTCATAGGTCATGATGGTCTCGGGCCAATGGATAAAGGGCGTATATATGAACTTGAGTGTGTGTTTGCCCAAGGACAGAGTGTCACCGTCCTCGACCGCCTGAACATTATCGGTAATATCAAAGAATTTCGCCATCATCTCAATGGCCTTCTTTGACCCTAAGATCTTGGCTTGTGGCGCAAGGCGCCTCATGAGCTTGATCAAACCGGAGTGGTCCGGCTCCATATGGTTGATGATAATATAATCGATCTGGGAGAGATCCGTCACCTCCTCGATCTGCGCCAAATAATCATCTCCTTTGTTTCCCTTGGCCAGGTCGATGATGGCTTTCTTTTCATCATCGATGATATAGGAATTGTAAGTCACCCCTGTGTCCGAGATGGGCCAGATCCCTTCAAACAGGTCAATGGTTCGATCTATAACCCCGATCCAATAGATATCCGGTTTTACTTCGACTGCGGCCATTCTCCTACCTCCAGAAAGAAATGATTCCACGGGAAACATCCACCGCTTCCCCAAAAATAAAGATAGGTATTATAACAGGATATAGGTTTCGTAAAAAGTGGAATTGTGGTAAAAAAGGTGGAAATAGAGATAGGTGCTGCCGCCTACAGGAGAAGAAGATGGAAAGTGCAGAATTAGGTCCTCAACGAGGCAACTGGAGTTCCAAAGTCGCGTTTATCTTTGCAGCTTCCGGGTCCGCCATCGGATTGGGAAGTATCTGGCGTTTTCCGCTCTATGTTGGTTTGAACGGCGGGGCCCTCTTTGTTTTATTCTACATTATGGCCGTATTTTTTATCGGTTTCACGGTGATGCTGGCAGAGTTGACGATCGGTCGGCACGCCCAAAAAAATCCTGTCGGTGCCTATGAATACATCAAACCCAGATCCCCATGGAAACTGGTGGGATACATGGGAGTGATAACAGGAGTATTCATCCTTTCCTACTATTCAGTGATCGCCGGTTGGGCTGCAGGTTATTTCTATAAAACCGTGGCGGGCGCATTCCGGGGAGAAGTCACCTGGGAAAATTCGGCGGCGATTTTCTCTGAATTTGCCGCAAATCCCGTGCAAGTCCTTGTCTGCCTTTTCCTCATCATCGCCCTGACCAGCTTTGTGATATCCCGAGGGGTAAAAGGCGGGATCGAACGCTGGTCCAAGATCTTGATGCCCGTGCTTTTTGTCTTGATCATAATATTGGCGGCGAGGGCTTTGATGCTGCCGGATGCCAAAAATGCTTTCCTCTTCTTTTTCAAGCCTGATTTTTCCGACTTTACTCCCAAAGTCCTATTTTATGCAGTGGGGCAGGCCTTTTTCTCTCTAAGCCTGGGAATGGGAACCATGATGACCTACGGGAGCTATATACCCAAGAAGGACAATCTGGTGTCGTCAGCCGGGTGGGTGTGATTTTCCACCACCTTGATCGCCATCCTGGCCGGGATCATCATCTTCCCCACGCTCTTCAGCACGCTCCAGTTAAGCCCGGAACAGTTTAAACAGGAGTTCGAGGTCAGCCTCGGCTTGATGTTCCAGGTGTTTCCCATCATCATCTCCCAGATGCCCGGGGGATATATCTTCGGGATCCTGTTTTTCGCTCTGCTTTTGATCGCAGCTCTCACATCGACCATCTCCATGCTCGAAGTCCCTACAGCTTATCTGGTGGATGAAAGAAAATGGAGCCGCAACAAAGCTTCCATCGTGATCTGTATCATGGCCTTCTTCATGGGGGTCCCTTCGGCTCTCTCTGCCGGCGGCTCTAAATTCCTCACGGATCTCAATGTCATGATCAATCTGGACTTTGTATTCGGCAATATCCTGCTGGCTTTTGGCGGCCTTATGATCTGTCTGTTCCTGGCCTACGTCTGGAAGATCCGAAATGCCTTGGAAGAGATTTCCCATGGAAATTCGCGCTTTTGGCTCAAACCTGTCTGGGTTTTCAATGTTTCCATCCTGGCACCCATCGCCGTGATCATCCTCTTGATCTTCATCCGAACCTTTACCGGTTAACATGATGATGACAAAAAATACTTGGAATTTTCTCTTTAAACTCCTCTTCAGCCTCGCTCTCCTGCTTTTTATTGTACTCAAACTGGCGCCTCTGCCGGACATCCTCACTGCCATAAACAGCGCAAATCTTTTCTGGCTGGCGTGTTCCTTTTCCCTGCATGCGCTGGGTATACTTATCAGTGCATACCGCTGGCAGATCCTGATCCGCGCCCAGGGCGATCAGGTTCCCCTGGGCTACCTGGCCAAATCTTATCTGGTCGGGACATTTTTCAACAATTTCCTGCCGACTCGATTCGGAGGAGATATCGTCCGCATCTGGGATGGCTCGCGCTATTCCGAGTCCCTGATCAAATCTTCTGCGATCGTGGTGGTGGAGCGGCTGACAGGGGTGATCGTCCTGCTCCTCTTTGCCTTGGCCGCTTCGCTCGCCCGGCTGGAGATGGCCCGGCAGATCCCTTATATATGGGGAGCGCTCCTCATCGGCTTTTTGGGTCTTACCGCCGTTTTCCTCTTTTTCACCCCTATCAGCGAAAAGCTTTTAGCCCTTATTCCGGACAAAGGCGCTCTCAAGAAGATCAAGGCAAAAGTTTTAGAGTTTAGAAAGGTCGCTTTGGTGTATCGAACCAAGAAGAAAGCCTTTCTTTGGGCGCTGTTTTGGGCCCTGCTGCTGCAATTGAATGTCATCCTTCACTACTGGCTGGCGGGCAAAGCCTTCGCTCTGCCGATCCCCTTCCTGGATTACTTTATTTTCATTCCTCTTATCCTGATTTTCCTGACCATACCCATCAGCATCGGAGGCCTGGGACCCAGAGAATTGATATACACACAGGTCTTCCTTTTTTATGGAATAGCGGGCGCCACAGCCGTATCTTTTTCGCTGGTGGCCGATTTTGCTTTTACACTGATCATCGGATTAATCGGTGCCGTCGTGTATATCACGAGAAAATAAGATGAACAGGGCCTCAAAATTGAAGACGGCAAAACTCGGATGCTGCTTCTTTCTCTTTACATTCGTCCTGCCTCTCTGGAATCAACAGGTCGATGTCGCAGAGTATGAGAAGAGACTGAACGATCTCACTTCGGAGATACAAGCGCTCCGGGACAAGATCTCTCGAGAAGAGCGAAGGGAATCATCGATCCTGGCTCAACTGGGTACTCTTGGATTGGAAAAGAAACTGCTCCGAAACGAGCTCGACATGTATAACATGCAAAAAGGCAGGGCCACGGGTGAGCTGTCCCAAATTCGCCGCCGGATCCCCCAATTGGAGACAAAATTAAGCCGGGAACAGGAGGCCATCGCGGAGATCCTGGTCACGATCTATAAATTCGGTAAATTCAACTACTTCGAACTCCTGCTGGAGGCAGACAACATCAGCAGTCTGCTGTCTGAGAACAAAAACCTCATGATGTTGGCGGAACATCAGGAAAAGGTCATCGCCGACTATCAGGGAACTTTGGATGAACTGGAGCGATCCCGTGAGCAATTGGAAGAAAAGCGCACTGAGATCAACCAATTGATCGGCAAAGCGCACGATAAAGAGCAGGAACTGAAGGCCCAGGAGATGCGGAACCAGAAACTGATCAACCAGATCAACCAGAACAAGCAAACCTTTGAAAAGGCTGTTAAGGAAAAGCTCGAGCGCAGCCAGCAGCTGCACGAGCTAATGAAAAAACTGCTCGAGGAAAAGATCGAGCTGCCTTTCCCCCTCACTCCACTCGATGAAAAACAAGGAGATCTCACCTGGCCGATTCAAGGCCGCGTGGTCACCCCCTTCGGCCTGATCCGGCAGCCGCCCTACAACACGCGGATCAGAAGTAACGGTATCGAGATAGCGCCCCGTGACAATATGATCGTCAAAAACATTCATCCGGGGAGGGTGGCCTTTTCAGATTACTTCGAAGGTTACGGCAATCTCATCATCATAGACCATGGGATGGCGTTCTATTCATTCTACGGTCACTGCGCCGATTTCTACGTAAAAAAGGGGGATGCTGTCCAGGAAGGAGATCCCATCGCTTATGTCGGAGACATCGGTTCGCTCAAGGGTGACACCCTCTATTTCGAGCTCCGCCACAGGCTTGAGGCCCTTGACCCCTTGAAATGGTTGAAAAGAAGATGATACAATCGGTCAGGACTGTTGTTTAAAATGGTAAAGAAAAGATCAAAACTACTGCTGGTCACTGTCTTAATTGTAGTGGCCCTCTTCTTTCTACTGGAGAAGCATTTTCTTCCCGGTCTTTTTTCACAATCGGTGCCGCCCAAGCCCTTCGAGATCCTGGGCTGGGTCATCAAGTTGATCAAAGACGACTATGTTGAGGTCCCCGATCCTTCCACGACCATGGACGGCGCCTACAAAGGTTTAGTAGGTTCTTTGGACGCCTTGTCCAGCTATCTGGATGAAGACAGTGTCGTGCGGTACCAAGCCCGTATGCAAGGTCCTTTTCAGGAGACGGGATTGGTTCTGTTCAAGAGATATCGCAGCTTTCCTATGATCATTGGGATCGAGGAGAACTCCCCGGCAGAAAAGGCCGAGCTCAAGCTCGGCACTCCTGTCTACGCTTTGGACGGGAGGTCGACTCTGGAAATGAGCATGCTTGAGATCAATCTCCTGCTTAAAAGCAAAGAGGCGGGTTCTGTCGAGTTCAAGTTTGACCAGGGGAGTGAAAACGAGATCGTCAATCTGGAGAGAGTGCTGCTCCACGAAGAGACCTATAGTTACTCTGAAGGCGAAGGTTTAGGCGGGATCCTGAAACTTAATTCTCTGTATCCTCCCTTGGTGGACCGAATTAAAAAAGACCTTTTAGTTCAACTCAAGAAGACCACCAAGCCCTTGATCTTAGATATGAGAAACTGCAACGAAGGCACCCTTCAGGAAGCCATAAGCCTGATCAATCTCTTCATGAGCAAAGACAACATCGGTTATCTGGAAAAAACCGGAGGAGAAAAGCAGACACTCTCCTGCTCTCAAACACCCGAGCTGTCTGATCCTCCCCTGATTATCTGGACGAATCAAGCAACTATGGGTCCCTCCGAAATCGTAGCCAGCGTTCTTCACGAACACCGCGGTGCCAAGGTCGTGGGAGCACAGACCCTAGGGCTGGCCGCACAACAACAGTTCTTCGCCTTGGAAGATGGGAGCGGATTGGTGCTCACTTCTGCCGTTTTTTATCCGGCCTCGCAGGAAATATTCTGGGAAAAAGGCCTTATGCCGGATGTGAAGATCAAAGCGGAAAATCAGAACACAGGCACCTATCTGGAGGAAACCCGGAAACTCACCTCCAAGACGTAACCTATGCACAGCCGCCGAAAATCTCCCTATCTATTCCTTATCCTGCTCGTTATTATCTGTTCTCTCGGGTTGGATTACATCCAGATGCGGAAGGGCAGCTCCGCGTATCTGTTCCGTCCCCATCTAAAAAAACCTGCAGTGAAACATGAAGAAAATCTGGGCGAGATCATCCATCAATACGTTTTGACACTGGGAATCACTGAGGATGCCATAAGCCAGTATCGGGACAGCGAAGGCATCCAACACATGATGATCATGGCCTCCCCCGAGCTTTACACCGATCTGGAGCGACTTCTGGATGAAGAGCTGGCCAAGAGAGAGGTAACCACCACCAAAAAAACCCGGGAGCATGATCCCGATAAAGTCTATCATCTCTGGAGCATCCAGGGCAAAGATCACCAGCGGCTTTCTCTGTTGGTCTCGAGTCCCCTTGAGCCCGTCATCACAACTCCCGGGGAAAAGTCCGTTCAGGTGCAACCCGATAGGCCAAAAATCGCCATCATCATCGATGATATGGGAAACAGCCTCGATGCTATCTATGAGATCTGTGCGCTGAATGAGAATATCACCGTGGCGGTCCTTCCCTACAGTCCTTTGGCCCACGAAACCGCCAGCATCGCCCGTCAGAACGGATTGGAGGTCATCCTTCATCTCCCCCTGGAATCTCTGAATAACGTCTATGACAACAACAATACAGAGGGGATCATCCTCTCCGACATGAGCCCGGAAGAGATCGAGTACGCAGTCGCAGATAGTCTAACCCAGGTTCCTTACATCGCCGGCGTCAATACTCATATGGGTTCCAAGATCACCTCTCTTCCGAAAGCTATACGCACCGTGCTGGAACAGATCCAGGGTAAAGAGCTATATTTTGTGGATAGCCGGACCACCGCGCGTTCAGTAGCCTACGATGTCGCCCAAGAGATGGGAATCCCTTCAGGTTTTCGTCATGTTTTTCTGGACAGCGAATTCGATGAGATATTTATTCGGAAGCAGCTTATGCTGTTGTTCCGACACGCCCAGAAGAACGGATCAGCGATCGCGATCTGCCACCCTTCCCCGGAAACCTTAAAAGTCCTGAAAGAAAGTCTGTATCTTGCCGCAGAATACAACCTGCAAACCGTTTTTGCCTCTGAGATCGTTCAGTAGCTCCAGCAATTCCCAAGCCTAATTTTCTTGGGAACGGAATATTACTATTCAGACATGGTATTAAAGTGTAGGCTCAAGACGGAAATTCAATTTGCCAAACCTGGACGCATAATTTATATTCTATAGGTGAAGATAAGGAGGCACCTCATGAAAAATATACAGACTCAAATCACAATATGGGGAATTGTCACGCTGGCTCTACTGCCCGCCTTCCTAAATACAGGCTGTGCCAAAGGCATTTCAAGTGAAGAACTGAAAGCCTCCATAGAGTTGGTGGATATCGAAACCGGCTGGGAAAAAAAATACTACCAACCTTGGCCGCCAAAGCTGATCCTGGTCCCAGCCATTTCCTTTAAGGTCAAGAACATCGGTGAAGATCCCCTGAAATATGTCTATTTTAACGGTATTTTCAAATTCGAAGGGGACAAAGAGAATCTGGGTGACAACTTCGTGGCAGGAATTCGCGGAGAACCTGTGATGCCGGGTGACATGAGTGACACCATCACACTGCGAAGTTTCCAAGGCGTTGAGGGACAGAACCTAGCCCATTTTAAGAACAATCCTGCTTGGAGGACGGTCGGGGTCAAGATCTATGTCAAATCCACCGGAGCTGCATATGTTCCGATCTCAGAGCATGACATCTCCAAAACCATCGATTTCAAAGAACCTGACCCGGTAGGCATGGAACCCAAGAAAAAAGACGATAGCAAGAAATGATCCGATGAGCTCTATTCTCCCCTCAAAAATATTTCTCACCAAGGGCCAAGGGTATCATAAAGAAAAGTTGGCCAGTTTTGAGTTGGCTCTAAGAGACGCACATATCGCCCCCTTTAACCTCGTCAAAATCTCCAGCATCTTTCCTCCACACTGCACGCTTATCTCCTGTGAGGAGGGCCGGCCGCTTCTCTCCCACGGACAGATCCTGTTCTTGGTCATGAGCGAATGTGCCACCAATGAAGCTCACCGGTTGATCTCATCCTCAATTGGTTTGGCCCGACCTAACGATCCCTCGTTTTACGGTTACTTGGCGGAACATCATGCGTTCGGTCAGGACGAACAGCAGGCGGGACAGCATGCTGAGGATCTGGCTGCCTACATGCTGGCGACCTCACTGGGAAAAGACTTCGACCTGAGTGAGATATGGGAGGAAGAAAAGAGCCTGTACCGAATCTCCGACGATGTCATCGTAACAACTCAGAACATAACCCAAACAGCACGAGGCAAAGAGGGTTTTTGGGCGACAACAGTAGCCGCTGCCGGCTGCATCTGCGATCAAGCCTAACCATTCCTCCGACCCAACTGATTCCCTCAATCAACTGCACTCTTTCATTCCCCATGTTAGCCATACAACAAGATTGGCAGGGGTGGTATATCTATTAGAGTTCTTCGGTAGGGGGGTGAGTGTGTTCTCTACCTCGAAAGAGAATATATCCACCCCCCTGACCAGGCCAGCTTTGGTGCCGGCTGTTTGATCATTTGATGAGCGTATAGGGCTTCTCTATAAAAATCTTGATATAGGAACGCTCCTTCAGCCCTTCGATATACTTCGCCACTTCGACTTCCTGGCGTTCCATTCCGATCCTTTCCTGAATCACAGTCCGGACATCGTCGAATTCCTGCAGCCGGCTTTCCGTTCGCTCTTCCAAGCGCAGTAGAAACCAGCCGTTGGGAAGGGAGATCCAGTCTGTCATGGCTCCCATTTCCAATTTTGCCACCTCTTCTTCTAAATTTGGAGCCCATTCCCCCTGTTTGAAACTGCCCAGGTCACCTTGGGAATCCTTTTCCGGGCCTTCGGAATAAGTCCCCGCCAGGGCCCCGAAGTCTTCGCCTTCCTCTAATTTCCCTTCGATCTCCCTCATCTTGGCCTGAGCTTCTTCTTCGCTGTTCGTTTCATTGGAGATATAGATCCCTTTAACACTGTATTCTAAAGGATCGGTAAACTCTTCGGGGTGCTGGCGGTAATAGTTGAAGATCTCGGCATCATCGATGACAATTCTCTGGCCCACCTCCACAAAGATCACAGCATCCCGCATAAACCTTTCTTCCGTGCTTTGTTTCCATCCTTCAAAATCCACGCCCTGCTGACGGAATGCCACTTTCAACTGAGCCTCAGATTCGATCCCATTTTGGTCCATCATATTCTGGATAAACATGTTGACTTGTTCAGTCACATCGATCTCGTCCCGGCGTTGGGCCTCCTGGAGAAGCAGACCGTTGGTGATCATCAGATCAAGCAGTTGATCCCGAAAAGGTTCATACTGTTTGTCAAAATCCTCTCCCTGAAATTGGCTGCGAAGCTGTTCATAAAACATGTCATGCTGAGCCTTGTAATCAGAGAGAGTGATGATGTCATCATTTACAATCGCAACGATGGCCTCCAAGGTCTCCTGCCCTCTCAGCAGGACAACGCACAACAATAGAGCTATCGTGAACATTAAGGCACGGGATCTAGACATCTTGATTCCTTTGATACGGAAAGACCAGGTTCTGGGTGTGAGAAGTCCAGCTCAGCCTGTTTTTAAGTGACGTAATATAGGTTAGCATATACTCAGTGATCTTCTGGTCAAGTATCTTAACTTCAATTTCAACTGCTGCTTCCTCTTCGGGAATCAGTTCAGGTTCAGTTTTTTTATCCAGTCGGAATATATGGAAGCCATAAGAGGATTCGAAAACCTGGCTTATCGCTCCCGGCGTGAGGGCGAAGATCACTTGTTCCATCTCATACGGCAATTGGCCCAACTCAAAAGCACCCATCTCACCCCCACGGGCAGCCTCCATTCCCTGAGACACATTGCTGGCTTTTTGGCGAAAATCCGCCTCGTTGGCGCTTTTTAAGCTCTCCAACACTTCAATGGCTTGGTCTTCCCTATCCAAAAGGATCTGACTGACTCTTACCAATTCCGGTCGAAGGAAATCCCTTTTATTTTGGTCGTAGTAAGCGATCACTTCTTCTTCAGTAACCACGATGTCCCTGACCAGTTCCACGGTCAGTTTTTCCACCAGCAAACGATCGAACAGCGATGAAGTTTCGTTCTCATCCCAGGAGCCTGGTTTTTCTTCCCCGCCAAAACGAAGATTCAGTTTAGCCAGAAAATCCCTCTTCTCTGCTTGTGTGAGAGAAACATTGCGGTTGTGGGCTTCTGCCAGAAGAATTTTTTCCTCAATAAAAGTATCGAACAAACGGCTTCTGGTGTCCGGGCCGAGATCTGGGGCCGCTTCTCCAGCAATAGTGGTCATGTAACTGTCAAAATCACTGTGTACATACAGCTTCCCTTGGACTTCCAAGACCACAGGTTCTCGCTTGTTCGTTGCCGGCTTCTCTAGAGAAGCCGAGGATCCTTCTTCCCCCATACACCCGCTCAACATGCAGAGAACTCCCCCTAAAACCAAACCTTTAGCGACTTTCATCCGGGAGCTACTCATCTGTGTGCATGTTGTTTAACCTGTACTATTCAGAAAAAATGTCGATACTTGATTCAATAAAAGCAATATTAATCATTTACATTATTCTTCCGGTATATCACTTAAACATTTCTTTTTTCAATGTGTTTTCTATTAACAACCGACATTTTTTACCTTTCAGGCGAACTCTCCTTAATACCCGGGGGGGTGGGAGGTCTCGTTACAACTCGTGAATAATCCAGGTTAATAGAACAATTCACAGTTATTATATTATATTAGAGATAACTCCTTCAAGACGTCTATGGTTTCATCCAGGAATTTTGTATCACCGGAGGCAGCAAGTTTTAGACTCAAAACGCCCTGAGGTGTGATGGAACCCTGGCAACTCTGGATGATCTGGGTTAAACGAGACAGATCTGCAGATGAGTCCGGTAGGAACTTGAACACCAACTTGGAGCCGATGCGATCGATCTCCTTGATCTTGATCCGGTTGGCCAAATACCTGATCCGGCCATAACGGAAGAGGTTTTCCACGCCTTTGGGTGGCGTCCCATATCTGTCCTCAACCTCCTCTCGAATTTTATGCAGCGCTTCCTCTTCCTTTACCGACGAGATCCTTTTGTACAGGTTCAACCTGAGATTGACCTGGGGGATGTAATCGTCCGGGATACGGATGGGGATCTTCAGATTGAGCTTGCTCTTAACATCCGGTATCGCTTCTCCTTTCAGCTCCCGGATGCTGTTCTCCAAGAGCTGCATATAATAGTCGAAGCCTACGGCCTCGATAAAACCATGCTGTTTCGAACCCAAAAAATCTCCCGCACCCCGGATTTCGAGATCTTTTGCGGCCAACCGGAATCCAGATCCCAATTCACTGAATTCTTTGAGAGCTTTGAGCCTCTCACGAGCAAGAGGGGTCAGTTCGGAGAAAGGAGGAACTAAAAAATAGGCCACGGCCTGCCGGGAGGAGCGTCCGACCCGCCCCCGCAATTGGTAGAGTTGGGCTAAACCGAAGCGATCGGCACGGTTGACTATAAGAGTGTTAACAAGGGGGATATCGATGCCGTTCTCGATGATGGTGGTAGAGATAAGCACGTAATATTTCTCACCGACAAAATCGATCATTCTTTTTTCCAGAACGGCCCCGGACATCTGTCCATGAACCGTAGCCACCTTGGCTTCAGGAATCCAATTCTCGATCATGACCGCCATGGTATCGATGTCTTCCACGCGATTGTGGATGAAGTAAACCTGACCGCCACGGCTCAATTCCTTCCGGATAGCACCTGTGATCAACTGGCGGCTGAAGCTGGTCACAACGGTATGGATCGCCAAACGATCCTTGGGGGGGGTTTCGATCAAGCTGATGTCGCGCAGGCTGGCGAGGGAGAGATTCAATGTCCGGGGAATGGGGGTGGCAGTCATGGTCAGCACATCGATATCCGCTTTCATCTGTTTGATCTTTTCCTTGTGCTTGACGCCAAACCGCTGCTCTTCGTCGATGACCAGCAACCCGGGGTCATGGAAGCGCACATCCTGGGAGAGCAGACGGTGCGTCCCTATGATGACATCCACCAGGCCTTGCTCCAGGTCCTCCAGGATCTTTTTCTGCTGCGCACGCGTCTGCAGTCGGGTGAGCCCCTCTACCCGCACCGGGAACAGCAGCATCCGGCGGCGGAAGGTTTTGAGATGTTGGCTGGCCAGAACCGTGGTAGGACATAGGACTGCTACCTGTTTGCCATCCATCACGGCCTGGAACGCGGCTCGGATGGCCACCTCTGTTTTTCCGTATCCCACATCTCCGCAGAGGAGACGGTCCATGGGGACATCCGATGCCATATCAGCCATCACTTCCTCGATGCTGCGGATCTGATCGTCGGTTTCACGATACTCGAAAGTCTTCTCAAACTCTGTCGTCCAATTTCCACCTACGCTGAAACTGTATCCTGGTACGGTCTTCCTTTGAGCATAGAGATTCAGGAGCTCCTTGGCCATCTCCTGGATGGCCTTTTTTGTCCGATTTTTGGTCTTCTCCCATTGAGGAGTTCCCAATTTGCTCAGCGCGGGAGGGGATGTTCCCAGCCGGGCATATTTCTGGACCAAGTTCAGATCCGGCATCGGCACAAAAAGCTTATCCTCATCGCGGAAACCGATCTCTAAGAATTCCTCCTGCTGCCGATTCACGGCCATCTTCACCAGCCCATTAAAAATCCCAATCCCATAATCGGCATGTACCACGTGATCTCCCGCCTTCATATCCCGGAAATCTGATACAAATGGTTTGAGACGCGGGCGGCTGACCAAAATCCGTTCTTCGGTAAAGACATCCCGTTCGGAAAAATTCATGATCTTCAAAGGAGGATATGCAAATCCCTGACGCAGGGCTCCCAGGAAAAGCTTAACGGATTCATCCTGAGGGACTGAAAAAACATCATCGCTCGAAACCTGAGGGATTTCGTGTTCATCCAGCAGGTTCGCCAGTTTTTTCCGGACTCCCTCATTCGAAAAAAATACGCTGATCCGCTCCCGTTCTTCCTGCTTTTTCTGGATAAAATCGAGGAAAAAAGGGATCTTGTTCTCGAAGCGGGGAACTGACTGGAAAAAGAAGGAGAGCTTGCGGTCGGCTTGAAATGTCTCTAAGGGATCGATACGAATAGCGTTAGCTTTTATCCTTTCCCAGAGCTCTTTTTGCTCATCATTCAGATACTCTTGAGACTCCGTCCACTCGCGCTCCACCGAGTCAAAATCATCGATGATAAAGCGCGTATCCTGGGCGAACTGAGTGAAGGGCACGGCGCGGTCATTTAATCGTTCTCGGAGTGAGGGTAAAATAACATATTCCACTTGGCGCAGGGATCGCTGGGATGACGGTTCAAATTCCCTGAGCGAAGCAATGTCTGCACCACTGAATTCTATGCGGAAAGGATAATCACTCCAGGGAGAGAACACATCCACGATCCCTCCCCGCCAGGCATATTCACCGTGGGAGCTGATGAGGTCGACACGATCATAGCCATAATTTGAGAGCCGTTCCAGTAAGACTTCGCGGCCGATATCCAGATCTTTGATCATCTCCAGATATAGATCCGGCAAAACATCGGGATGGGGAAAAGGACTGAGCAATCCCAGGAGATTGGTGATCACCAAAGCCTGGGGATGGCGCCACAGATGATAGAAACAGCGCATACGCGCAGAAATGGTCTCAAGGGAGGGGGCGATATCTTGAGAAAGGTCGTCCCTCAGCGCCGGCAGGATCTCGGCCTTCTCAGATACTCCAAGCTGGGTCAAAAAAAAGCGGCAGTCTTCGGCAAACCGGAAGAGGCTGGATGAGGCAGGCCTGATAAATACCAGTCCTGCGCTCCCTTCTTTTCGCAGCATGGATAGCAGATAGGGCTTAGCAGGAGCGGTAACGCCGGTGATCTGACAGGCTTGCTCTTGAAAGATGTGCTGTTGAAGAAGTTTTTGAAACTCCTCGGTCTCTTGGATGAAGTCCAGACTCATAGTATCGCCATTATAGAGTTTTCCTCTCCTCCTGTCAGCTTCTCTTAGCATGCAGTAAGCATCCGCCGATGTCGCATATTTCATCCACAAATTCTATGTAACATGCCAATCTATGCATCAATCACGGTTTTTGGCATGTTTCCTATCATGCAAAGACAGTTTTTTCTTAACCCCCACATTACTTGGTGAGGGCAGATAGGAACTCCTTAAACAGATCTGCTTGACAATTCATTTCTGGGGCAGGAATATTGAGATGATGACCAACAAGAGCAAGATATCCCAGGCCACAGTGATCTTACGAATCCTATCCCAGCAGCGGGTCAGGAATGCCCACTTGCCGGAAACACAGGATGTGTTCGAATGCCAAACTTCTCGAGGCATCCTGATAGAATCAATCCTTGTCAAACGTTGATGTGCGAATTATAATGTGGCAAACGAAGAGATTAGGAGAGACCTATGTCACGTTCGCTTTTCAAATACAGCATCATCCTGATGCTGACCACCACACTGTTTTTTTGCCGCGGAAATCTAGAAGAAGTATCTGAGGAGGATCTAACCGGAGAATTCCGCTATTTCGACACAGCGCCTGCCAAGTCCCAAGAGATCCGTTTGGCCGTATTCCCTCCGGCCCCGGGAGATATCCGGGCGTTCATACAGCTTAAAGAACAGGGTGTGTTCGATCCGGAAAACCTGGTTATCATTGGGGTTTACCATGAAAATGAACACTCCCGCTATCTCGCCACGCAGCACATGGTAGAAAGCCGCAATATCGACTGGATCAAATTCCACCGGCTTGAGGGAAATCTGAACCAGGATAATCTGTTCGGAAAGAATCCCTTCTCCGAAGAGTTCCAAAACATCGTGGCGAAATCAGACGGGGCTGTCATCTATGGGGGAGCAGACATCCCTCCCTATCTCTACGGGGAAAAAACCCACCTTCTCACCGGCATCCGCTCACCCTACCGGCACTATCTGGAAATGTCCTTTGTCTTTCATCTGTTAGGAGGATACCAGGACGAGTCACATGCACCTCTGATGGATTCCTTTCCGGAGTACTCTGTGCTGGGTCTTTGCCTGGGACACCAAACCCTCAACGTGGGAACAGGGGGCACTCTCTTTCAAGACGTTTGGTCAGAGGTCTACGGCAAAAACTACCTGGAAGATGTGATCGCCATGTCCCAGGATGACTGGCATTTCAATCCCCTGGCCAGACTCCATCCCGAAGCCCAGCTCTTTGGGAGCCACATGCATCCCATCAAACTCCGGACAGACGGGAAATTCGTTAGGGAATGGGGATTCGACAGCGGGGATGCTCCCTATATCGTCAGCGCACATCACCAAGCCGTCAACAAACTGGGGAAAGGATTCCGAGTCATCGCGACCACCCTGAACGGAAAGGTAGTGGAGGCGATTGCTCACACAAAATATTCCCATGTCCTCGGCGTCCAGTTCCATCCTGAATACTACAGTCTCTGGGATCGCAACCGCAGGGGAAGAATAGCGCTTTCTGAAGAGGAAACCACCTATTTCACGATTATGGAAAATCATCCTCCCAGTCTGGAGTTCCACCAGAAGATATGG
>JAUWSR010000001.1 GCA_030609975.1 Acidobacteriota bacterium
GCTGCATAGGGAGATGCGCTCAGACAAATTCATTTTAGCGACTCTCTCTCCATAAAATTCAACGGATTTGAGCGCAGCTTTTTTTGTTCCCAGGTCTTTCAAAAGGTAAAGAGTGATATCCTTGCTCGAACACGCCGGCGAAGGCTCTCCCCGAACTTGGACCTTTAGGGTTTCCGGGACCTGGAACCAGGTCCGCCCGGTCTTGAAGGCGAAGGTGATATCCACATCACCCATTCCCTGACCGAAACATCCGACAGCGCCCAAAATATTGAGATGGCTGTCCGTTCCCACCACGGTCCCGCCAGGCCGCGCTAAGCCCTCTTCCATCATCACATGGGATCCGATCCCGGAATCCACATCAAAAACCCGGATCCCCTGTTGACGGGCAAAATCACGGCATATTTGCTGGTTGTCAGCATATTTGAGTGAACAGGCCGGAGCACAAAGGTCAAACGTGAAAAAAGTCTTTTCAGGATCTGCCACCAGAGCCTCTCCATATTCACTCTGGAAATTTTTAACCACGTTTGGACCACCAAAATCCCGGGCTGAACGGACATCGAGATCCATCCACACGATCCGGCCGGGAGCGACCTCATCCTGAGTATGAGCTTGAATAATTTTCTCTATAAGTGTTTTTCCCATTTTCACCTCAGCTTGGTACCAGCAGTGATCCTTTTATAACTAGAGCTTAGAGGCAACCGCATGTGCGACATCCAGCGTCGTGGCATCGCCTCTCATATCGTAGGTGCGGACCTTTCCCTCCTGGATGACCGCTGCAATGGCACTTTCCAAACGGTTGGCAAGTCCTTCTTCCCCCAGCCAATCAAACATCATCTTGGTGGCCAGGAGCATAGCCATAGGATTGACCTTGTACATCCCGGTGTACTTGGGCGCAGAGCCATGTGTGGGTTCAAACACAGCATAATCGTCTCCGATGTTCCCACTGCAGGCAAATCCCAGGCCGCCCACCAATTGGGCCGCCAGGTCGGAGATAATATCTCCGAACAGATTTTCCGCCACCAATACCGAATAATCCTCCGGATTCTTCACCAACCACATGGCCATGGCATCAATGTTGGTTTCCCAGAATTCAACGTCCGGATAATCCTTGGAGAGCTTCCGGGCAATGTCCAGGATAAAGCCACCTGTCTCTCTCAAAACATTGGGTTTTTCCACGATGGTGACGGACCGGCGCTTGTGGGCGCGTGCAAATTCAAAAGATCGCTCTAGAATACGCGTACAGCCTTTTTTGGTCATGATCCGAGTGGACAGAGCGAGCTCATCGAGCGGTACCTTCGCGAATCTTCTCATCTTGGGGTGCAGCAGCAGGGCCTGTCTGACCTCTTCGGGGATAGGATGAAATTCAACGCCCGCATACATCCCTTCGGTGTTCTCGCGAAAGATCACCAGATCGATAGAATCCCGGTAGTTGAGCGGATTTCCCGGATAGGCCTTGCACGGGCGTAAATTGGTGTAAAGATCGAATTCCTGGCGCAGGCGGACGATAGGACTGAAATAGGAGAAGCCCTTATCCTTGAGATGGGGCTCGAGTTCCAAGGCCGCATCTTCCTTGGGTTTAGACGTGATGGCCCCGAAGAGACAGGCATCCGTATCCTTGAGCAGCTCGATGGTTCGATCAGGCAAGGGATCTCCTTCCTTGCACCAAAATTCCCAGCCGATATCTCCCTCGATATATTCTGCATCAAACTTTATCTTTTCCAAAACGATCCGGGCGGCTTCCATCACATCCACTCCCACTCCGTCTCCGGGTAACACTGCAATCCTGTACTTTGACATTCAACTCTCCCTTGATGTAATTTTTTGTTTGGTGTATTCGATCAGACCCCCGGCTTCCACGATCCCCAAAACAGAATCGGGAAGCCTCGGGAATTTAAACTCTCCAGCCTTGCCGCTGATCTTGCCTTGAGAAAAATCGATGGTGACCTCGTCTCCCATCCCAAGGCTATCAACTGCTTCTTGGCACTGGATCACCGGCAGACCCTGATTGATGGCATTGCGAAAAAAGATACGGGCAAAGGATTTAGCGATCACGGCCTGAATCCCGGCAAACTTCAAACAGGATGCCGCTTGTTCCCGGGAACTCCCACACCCAAAATTTTTTCCGGCCACGATCACATCGCCCAACTTTACCTTTTTGGCAAATTCCGGGTCCAAATCCTCCAGGGCATGCTGGGCCATCTCCGGAGGTTCCATAGGTGTATAGGTATATTTGCCTGGGAAAATGACATCGGTGTTGACATCGTCACCATACTTCCAAACCCTGCCTTTTCTCATAGATATTCCCGAGGATCCATGATTTTACCGGTAAGCGCAGAGGCAGCCGCAGTGGCCGGCGATGCCAAATAGATCGCAGATTCCCGGCTTCCCATCCTCCCGCGGAAATTTCGGTTGGCTGTACTCAAGGCTGTCTCCCCCGGAGCCAGGATCCCTTGATGAGCTCCCAGACAGGGGCCACATCCGGGATTCAAGATGACACATCCTGCCTCTGAGAGAACCTCGAGCAATCCCGCTTTTAAGGCTCTGAGATATTCCTGGCGAGAAGCAGGAATAACCAACACCCGCACAGAAGGATGGATCTTTCGGTTCTTGAGGATACCGGCCGCGACCTCCAAATCCTCGAAACGACCATTGGTACAAGTCCCGATCAAAACCTGATGGATGGGGATTCCGGCGACCTCATGGATGGGCTTGACATTGTCGACTGTGTGCGGGCAGGCCACTTGAGGCTCCAGATCAGAAAGATCGAAGGTGAAGGTCCTCTCATATACGGCATCCGGATCGGAAAAGATCGGTTCAAATTCCAGTTGAGCCCGGCCTTCGAGATAGTCCAGAACCATTTGATTGGGCTCGAAATAGCCGTTCTTTGCTCCCATCTCCGCAGCCATATTGGACAGCACCAAGCGCTCTGCCAGGCTCATGTTCTGAGCCCCAGCTCCAGTGAACTCTACGGCCAAGTAATTGGCGCAGTCCGCACCCAGATCTCCGATGATCCTTAATATCAGATCCTTGGCAAAAGTTCCGGCCGCGTAACCACCTTGGATCTCAATTCTAAAAGTTTCCGGAACCCGAAGCCAGATCTCATCTGTAGCCCAAAGACAGGCTACTTCCGTGCGGCCGATCCCGGCCGAAAAGGCTCCCAGGGCCCCGTAACTGGTGGTGTGTGAATCGGCCCCCAGGATCAGTTTACCAGGAAGGGCAAAGCCCGCCTCATGAAAAACCTGGTGGCATATCCCATGATGAATATCGAAGAAATTGGAGATCCCTTGTTGAGACACAAATTCCCGGATAAGCTTATGGTTCAAAGCGTATTTTTCGGCAGATGCAGGCACTACGTGATCGAGGATAATCACAAGCTTGTCGGGATTTTTGATTTTTTCGACACCCAGTTTCGCGAATTCCTGGCTTATTGCGGCAGAATTGTCATGGGACAGAATAAAATCGGGCGAAACCGTAACCACTTCGCCGGCCTTCTTTCCCAGGATCTTCTCTGAAAAAGTTGCGCCCAAGAATATCTCCTTTGTCCAGCCTATTTGACTTGGAGGGCTTCAAAATTCACAAAATCCGCATGATTGACAATGATAGCTTCTACGGTTCGGCGTGCTCCATCCCCCTCCTTGGAGTGTGCAGCAATGACATGCAGGATCTCCTGAGGAATGGCATAAGTGCCGGCAAAGACTGCTCCTGATATGGGATGACGAAGCAGCTTCCCCTCCTCACTCTTGACAAATTCCCTCCCATCCCGCTTGTATTCAAAGAGTTTTCCTACGTCATGCAGCAGCGCACCGGCGAGAAGATAGTCGCGGTTGATCTTAATCTTGCCTTGGTATTCCTGCTTGAGGACATCCGCGATCTGCAGAGAACAGAGCGTCACAGCACGCGTGTGCTCGATAATATTGACAGATGTGTGCCTGATCAGCAGCGTAAAAGGCATTTCCTTCAAGTCTTCGACCTGCCATTGGCTTTTTTTCATGGCGTCCAGCCAAATCATGATGGTTTTTTCCTGCAATCCCGGATCGTCGATCAATTGGAATTCAGGGATCAAAGAAAGCAATTTATTTCTCATGGATCATTCCTTTTCCGGAGGTCCATCATATTCAAAATCTTGGGGATGGATCTTGCGCATGGGTTTCATCCTGGTTTTTTCCTCATGGATATGAGCGGTCAGCCCAGCGACGCGCGCCATGATAAAGAAAGCATTTCCAATCTCGGGCGGAAAGTCCAGGTCGCACAGGAGAGCAGCGATGGCTCCATCCACATTTATAGGTAAAGGCTTTCCCAGCGTCTTAGCCAGCACACATTCCACCGTCCTCGAGATCTGGACATGATGGTCTGCAATGCCTAGTTCGGCAGCCAAGCCGAAAAGTTTGGCAGTGCGCGGGTCTTGTGTGTGCAGCCTATGACCAAAACCAGAAGCTCGTTTTTTCTGTTCCCGCAGCTCCTGCAGGATCTCCTCAGCAGCTTGTTCTGCGTTTAAACTTTTCTTTTCCATCCGGGCTGCTACCCGGTAAAACAGTCTCATCCCTTCCTCGATGGCGCCTCCATGATAGCGGGAGATAGCCAGCACACCCGCTGCGATGGAAGCATTCAGCTCCGAACCTGTGGAGGCCACTGTCCGCGCAGCCAACACCGAGGGGGGACTGGCGCCGTGATCGACTGAAGATACCAGGATGGCGTCCACGAGTCGGCCGACCTCCGGAGAGGGCATCTTCCCTTTCAACACCAAATAGATTGCCTGGGAGAAAGAGATCTGGCCAATGAGCTCATCTACGGGATAGCCTCTGACCACGATCCGGTTGGGTTCGACTTTGGTGATGCCTGTCTTCCACTTGAGCTCACTCATTTTTTCCTCCCATGGAATCCAGAAGCTGGGCTGCAACCTGAGGAATATCGGCAATGCTATCCACGACCTGGACACCCACAGCCTGCAAACGCTCGACCTTGCTGGCGTGTGAACCCCGGGTGCCTTCAACGATGGCTCCTGCGTGCGAAAAACGGGTGCCCGATTTGGCGGCCTTACCCCCGATATAGGCAACAACCGGTTTTGTTACATTGCCGTTTTCAATGAGATCCGCGACCCTCTCCTCCTGAGTGGTACCGATCTCCCCGAACATAACGATTAAACGGGTCTGTTCATCTTCTTGAAATGAGGCTACGACCTCGGGGTGGGACATCCCCACCACGGCATCTCCGCCCACATGCACAATAGTGCTCTGCCCGATGCCCGCCTCAGTAAGATAATACGAGATAGCTGAGGTCATTCCACCGCTTCGTGAGGTAACTCCTACCGGTCCGGGCCGGAACCACTCCCGGGCTGACTCGGCCCGCCCCCCGATCATTCCCAGGACAGCCTTTCCCGGACTCACAAGTCCTAAGGTGTTGGGCCCTACAAAACGTGCACCCTTGATATCAGCAAAGCGTGCGATCTCGAGCACATCCAGGATCGGAACACGGTCAGGAACAATGACCACCAGCTTGATCCCGGCTGCAATCGCTTCCAATGCGGCATTTTTAACCAACATGGCCGGAACAAATACAACGGAAATATCCAGAGGACCTGAGGCTTGCCAAGCTTCTTCTACAGAATCATAAACCGGTACGTCACAGACATTCTGTCCACCTTTACCCGGAGTTACACCTGCCACGACCGTAGTGCCATAGTCCTTCATCAACTGTGTCCGCACCATACCCTCACGGCCGGTAATTCCCTGCACCAGCACCCTGGAAGCAGCATCAACTAAGATCGACATCGCTTTACCTATCCTTCCCGAGATCCGACGCGGGATCCAGACCATTTATTAAGGAATCTCTGTATTCTTTTAATCCCGGTATAGGCAGATGGATAAATATAGCATCCTGTTCATGGAATTTGCAGAAAATCTCACAGGCCAGGCACTCCGTGCACTTTCCCCTCTTGGCATCCTCCCGGGAAATGGCCAGTGCTGCCCGGCCGTCCTCAATGGCCAAAATCCCGGCCGTGCAGGCTTCCACACATCCCTTGCTTTGACAGTCTCTACATTTATCCTGGTCAATGAACAAATTGCCTGTTAAAATCTCAAAGGAATATCTCTCCGCGGGCGGACTGAGCACCTCTATGGATCTCACTCGATGTCCTAAGGACTCTCCGGCATGGATCAGTTCTTCCATCCGGCGCGCGCAGAATTCCGGGGAATCATCCCGCCCGTAGCCTTCCACCTCTCCTGGAATGCCCTTTAAGTAGGTTCCCAGGATCTCGATGGCTTTCTCCTCGAAATTCCCACCCAAACGGATCACTCCCGGTATCTCCAACTGCTCCTCATAGAAAGCCTTAACCAGGCCCCGGGCAGAATGATATTGTTCCTGACTTGCTACACCTGAGCCTGAAGCAAAATAGCCTTTGATATGGGGCTGGGAAAGTATAATCTTGGCCGCACGATAGACTTTAGCAGCCGCCGGATTTCCGCTGGTATCACAGTAATTGGCGAGTTTAAATCCCCGGCCCAACACGGCATCCATGGACATCATGGACCCACCGCCTCCGGCTCCGTTAAACCCGATCGCTAAGTCCTGAGGAGACACTTCATCGATCATCTGCAAGAAATAGAAGGTGCCGCGGTGGTCCTTTTCCTCGACCTGGTAGGCGATCTTCTCCAGTTCGGTGGGCGGCCTGTCGAATTCACGGGCAACTTCTATCCCCAGGTCCGGATGACGGAAGACCGCATAATCATCGACGGTAAAATGACAGTCGGCTGCATATATTTTTCCATCCCTGGTGAGCACCAACGGATTCATCTCGGCCGAGCGGGCATCGTAGGCATGGGCTACCTTATAGAAACGGGTTAAAAGACTGGAGAGTTGAACCAGAGGTTTGCCTGTTATTCCTGTTTTTCGGATGAGGTTTCTCACTTGATATTCCCGTAAACCTGCCAGTATATCCACGGGCATCTTGGTGATCTTTTCCGGATGAGTTCGAGCAATCTCTTCGATCCCGGTTCCTCCTACCGAACTGAAAACCAACAAGGGGCATTTTTGGGCATCATCGATAACCAGCCCGGCAAAATACTCCGCCTCGATGTCCAGTTTTTCTTCAACAAGAATCCTATCGACCACAAAATTTTTGACTTTTTTACCTAGGAGTTCACGTGCTTTAGCCTCAGCTTCTTCCGGTGAATCCGCGAATTGAATCCCTCCCAGCCCTGCACGGCCCGTGACCCAAACCTGCATCTTGATGACGACCGGCCTGCCGATTCTCTCAGCCACAGCCCGTGCTTCCTCCGGTGTGGAAGCGACCTCACCCTGAGGAGTAGGTACTCCTCCTTTCTTAAGCAGGTTTTTGCTCTGGTACTCGTATATTCTAGCCACGTTTTGTCCCTATCTCGGAATTTCTATATTATTAGGAGAGGCCCCCCTTTTGTCAATGAAATCATGAAGCTCGTATCCTCATGCGGCTCAGATGAATAGTGACTCTCTCAGACTGTTACACTCGCTAAAAGTATTTGCTCTATAAAGAAAATGGCTGTTACCTCTCGAGATAACAGCCTTCAATTTCTATTGTGGGAAATGAGTGGGTCTACTCAAGCCAGATCTTAACCACCTCTCCTTTTTCACGGATCTCGATCAAGGCCATGGGACCGGCCTTTTTGAGCTCTTTGAATATTTGCTTGATATCGATGTCCAAATCATCATCATGGATCTGCAGGTCCTCATCATCACAGGCACTTAAGAATAACTCAACCACGGCAATGGGTAGCGTGATCTTAACTTTGTCCTGTTTGGTGCTCTCACGTGATTTTTCTCATTCTCAATTTCTCCCTATTTTATCCAAATTTTTATGGTGACGCCTTCATCAGCGTCATATATCTCCAACACCTCACCGCGCATCTCTAAAAGTTGGTTGACGATGCGGTCCAAATCGTAGCCTTCTTTCCGGATCCGTGTTTTATCCTCCTCTGAAATGGCGCTGAAGGCCAGGTCCGCAAGGGCCCAGGGAATGTTCAGCTTGAAAGTGGGCCTGTCCAAGCCTTCCTTGTTAACCCGGATGTACATCATCCGGGGCCGAGAATCCTCCCGGCGGCTCTGGTAATCGTCTAAGATCTCGGGATCGATACGGAGGAGAGCAAGCTTGGCATAGTCGCGCAGATCATCATCCTGCACATCCTCTAAGATGTCCTTCAGTACCGGTATAGCTTTTTCCGCCTCTTCCATATCATCCACTTTGCTCATCTGGATGGCTGCGTAGTAGCGCACCACGGTATTAGAGCTTCTCAGTCTTTTCTCGATCTCCCTGAGATAATCACCGTTACCCCGGTTGTAGAGACTCAAAGCCAGATCGATGATGGAATTCTCAGCCATTTCCTTCAGGTTTTTGTCAGCCCTGCGGTGCTGGAGAAAGTCCTGATAGGCCTCAATGGCTCGGACCTCTTTACCCCGCTGCTCCCTGAGACAGCGCGCCTGGTAGAATAGCGCCTGGGCATAATAGGAGCTTTTGGGATGCTCCTCCAGAAGCTCCTCCAGGATCTCCTGGGCCTGCTTCCATTTTTTGTCGAACAGCAGGATCTTAGCCTCCTGGAACATCTCTTTATCCGATTGAGCCAGGCCGAAGCCGGGGAACAAAACGACGCACAAGAGGATCAATAGAATACCATAGGTTAATTTTCTCACTTTAGACCTCGCTTCTCTCTAGTTCTTGTCTTATGATATTAATTTTGAGAAAGAGCTGTCTCTCCTGGATCAAATTGCGGACTCTTTCCAGTTCCGCCTCTGATATCTCCTGGCTGAGCTGGGTCAATTCCAAGAAGAGAAACTCGATCTGATCGCAGATAGCCTTGGCCTTAGCCATCTGATATTTATTCAGCTGTGAATCGATGTATCTTTTTTGCGAGAGCAAGCCGCGGGTTTCCTGCGCGGCAAAGTCGCTCCGCCAGAAATCAGCCGCTCTATCCGGCTCCGCCTGGAGAAACTCCAGGAGCAGATATTGACTTTTCTCAAGATAATCCAAAGTTTTTCGTCGGGCTACTTCCACATCCATGCTCTCCATCACTCCCGCAGGCACAAAGATTCCATCGGCAGCCAGCTGTATCTCTTGGGGTGAACGCAGGACAAAAAACGTCAAAACTGCGCCCATGGCGATACCGAGCAAAAGCGCAGCGTAGACCGGTCGGAACTGAGGGCGAAAAAGAGAGGACCAAAAACGAGACCACGATCGCGGGACATTCTCCTCATTATGGATCAAAACCCGGTCCGCGATCTTGTCGGGGAGAGTATCCCAGTCCACTGATGCCAAGGCAGCCGCGATCTCCGGATTGAAAGCATCTGCCCCATTCAAGGTCTTCTTTATGAGGTTCAGTTCCTGCCAGCAGTCCTTGCAGGTTTCCAGATGAGCTTCGACGCGAGCGGATTCCGTCCCCGAAAGTTCACGATAATAATACGCTGCCAATTCCTGTAAGATTTCCTTGCATTCGTTCATGGTCGCTCTCCTACATAGGGACCCATCAATATCTTAAGATTCTGGGTAGCTTTAAAATTAAGGGATTTAACCGTCCCCACCGCAATATCCAGGATCTGGGCTATTTCCTTATACTTAAGTTGATTGTAATGTTTCATCACAAAGATCATGCGCTGTCTCTCCGTCAGTTTCTCCAAACACTCGGCAAACGCATCGTTCAAGCCCAAGGAATCGGGCCTGAGAGAGGGATCGTCAGAAGTGAGATTCAACTCCTCCACCGGTTTATCACGGTTGGTCTCTCCCTCATGCCTATAGTGCTTGCGATAGTAATCGATACAGAGATTTTTTGCGATCTGCAGAAGCCAGTTTTGGAAACTGTGGCCTTCCTTGTACATGTCTGCTTTTTGGTAAAGCCGAAGGAATGTCTCTTGGACGATGTCCAAAGCATCGTCCCTATTTCTAAAAAAAGAATAGGCCAAGAGGTAGATTTTTCTCTGGTAGAGACTGGTCAGGGTTTTGAAGGCCTCGCGGTCCCCGGTCCCAACCTTTTGCACAAGAGGATAGACATCGGCATGCTCTGTGACTTTCTGGATCACTTGGCTCGTATTCACATGACTGCCGTGGGCAGCCTCTTCGACAGGCTTATCAAATCCAGCTGTGTATTTGGTTTTCATCATCGAGCGCGGTTTTTCCTATCTATTCTCATTATACATATACCAATGAGTTCTACGGAATTAATTTTCAAAAGGTTCATTGTAGCCTCTAGAAAACATCCCCTTTAGATAAGATTCCGGAAGCACAATGGCCTTCGAAGTTCCGATCAGAAAATAGCTATCTCCCTCCTTACTCAAGAGAATAGACGTAAAGGTAAACCCATGCATCAAGGTTTTTTTTGTAAGATGGACATATGTGTTCTCGGCAGAGAATATATATGTCCACCCAAATTCTCAGCCAGGGACAGGTTGAGAGGGAAGGGATGTACTCTAGAGAAAGGAGAAATCTTATCTATAGCGAATCCACTTGAATATTTCGGGCAGCGAGGGCGGCTTCCCATACATGAGGATCCCGATCCGGTAGATCTTGGCTGAAAACCAGATCATGAACAGCGTGGTCAAGATCAGAATAACCAGAGAGAGCAGGATCTGTGTAAAGGGAGGGAGAAGGATACAGATCCTCAGGAGCATGAGCATAGGAGTGAAGAAGGGAAACAAAGAAAGGCTCACAGAAAGGGTGCTGTCTGGGCTGCGTATGATGAACATGATCAAGAGCAAAGGGATGATCAGCAGCATCATCACCGGCATCATCAACTGCTGTGCCTCTTTTTCAGAATTGACCATGGATCCGATGGCGGCAAACAAGGTGGAGAATAAAAAATAGCCCAGAATAAAATAGAGGACAAAATAGACAAAGATATAGAGAGGGATAGAAGGAATGGCAAAGCCCTGAGCTTGAGGAAAGAAGCCGGTAGCCAGGGCTCCTCCCTGCGTGGCTAAGAGTACCCCAAAAACGGTCCAGATCGCATACTGAGTTAAACCCACAGCGCCAATCCCTACGATCTTCCCGGCCATCAACTGGAAGGGCCTCAACGAGGAGAGCACAACCTCTACAACTCTAGAATTTTTTTCCTCGATCACACCTCTTAAAATCGCCTGACCGTAGAAAATAAGTGTCATATAAAGGATGAGGACCAGAAAATAGGCAATGATAAAAGTGCCGCCTGTATCCTCTTCCACGCCTCGAACCGTGACCTTCTTAGTGTTTAACCTGACCGGCATCATCAATTTGCCGATAAGTTGGGGATCGATCTTCTCGCCTTTGAGCCGCTTTTCAATGATAACACTGTTGAGAGCACTGTTCAGAGACCGGTTTTTTTCGAAGTCAGAAACATGCTCTGAGATATACTCCGCTTCGCCACCTTCGATGATATCCCGGGGAATGAAGACATAAGCATTGAGTTCCTTTTCGAGAACTTTTTGGTTCAAACTTTCACGCAAGGAATCGACATCGGCAGTCATTCTATATTCTTCAAGCAGATAACGGAGCGAGCCGTCTTTTAAAGTATGGGTATTCAGTTTTTTCTCCAGATCTGCATAGATCTGCCCACTGCTATCGACGATCCCCAGTTTTTCCTGTTGATCCACCGCAACAATGCTCATAAGAACCGGAACAACGATAAAAAGCGACATTAAAACCGGGCCTAAAATAGTCCCGATGACAAAGCCCTTGGTCCGGACGATCTGCAGGTATTCCCGCTTAACGACCGCTAATATCTTCCGCATGGTTAGCTCCAACCGAGTCTATAAAGATGGCATTCAAGGTCGGTTCTTTTACCTCGAATTTATTGATGCGCAGCCTGCCGGCTGCCAACTGCAGCAATTCCTGGGGATCGGTCTGCTCCCGGAGCTTGATCTCCATGTACTTGCCATAGTCATCGATTTTTTCCATGCCGGCAAAATCCTGGATAAAACCGGCATCACCTTCATAATCCAGCACAACCGTATTTTTGCCATAGTCCCTTTTGATCTGTCCTAAATTTCCCTCGAGCACTTTCTCAGCCTTGTTGATCAGACAGATGTGATCACAGATCATCTCCACCTGTTCCATCCGATGGGTGGAAAATATAATGGTGGCACCTTTATCCCGCATCTCCAGCATAATGTCCTTAAGCAGCTTAGTATTAACGGGATCGAGACCAGCGAAGGGCTCATCCAGGATGATCAATTCCGGACTGTGGATGATGGTAGCGATAAATTGCATTTTTTGCTGCATGCCTTTAGAGAGTTCTTCTGTTTTCTTCAGTTTCCATTCCACAAGGTCAAATCGCTTCAACCATTCATCGATGATATGGCGGGCCTTGGTCTTGGAAATGCCTTTCAAAGCAGCTAAAAACTGAAGCTGCTCGCCCACCTTCATTTTGGGATAAAGGCCCCGGTCTTCGGGAAGGTATCCTATCCTGGTTTTCATTTTCTCGTCCATTTTCTGCCCAAAAATCTCAATTCTGCCCTCATCCGGAATAATAATATTCATGACCATACGAATGGTGGTGGTTTTACCGGCCCCGTTGGGACCCAATAGACCATATATCGTCCCTGGGGAGATCTGAAAAGACAGGTTTTTTACCGCATAAAAATGGCCGTATTTTTTTGAGATATTCTCGATGGCTAATGCACTATCCATGTTCCTGCTCCCTCCACATCTTATACAGTATTCTTAGCTGCTTGAAAACAATTTTAATGAACATGTACAGATAAAAGCAAACCTTAACAAAGACGGATCCGTTCTTGTCAAATAATCCCCTTGGTTTACTTACCTGGATTATTCACGAGTTGAGATTGCCGTAGATGCGAGGCGACCTCCCACCCCCCCGGGTATTATGGAAAGCTCGCCCCAAGGGTAAAAAATGTCGATTATAAATAGAAATGACATTGTAACCGAGGTGGTCAGAATACCAGCTCTTCAAGTTAGCGCTAAATTCTGATATTATTTAGGTTATTGTAAATATCGACATTTTTTATGAATAAATCAGGCAAAAGGCAGGAACTTATATAGAGTAGAAAAAAATGCCTTGTGCTACGGAGGATGATGCATGAGAAAAGGCAGTTACCTGCTTATCATATTTTTTATTTTCTTGATCTTATTTATCGTGACTGCGGCCTCCTTTGTCTACATCGGTTTAGGCAAAGCACCCAGTGTCAAAGCCAATTCCTACCTCGAGATCAACCTTTCGGGAGAATTGGTGGAAAAATCCAGCCCGGACATCCTTTCGTCCTTCTATTTAAAGCCCACCGCTCTCTCCATGTACGACATATGGACAAATTTTCAAAAGGCAAAAAAGGACGTGCGCATCAAGGGCGTTGTGCTGCGCCTGGGCTACCTCGCGTGCGATTGGGCCAAAGTGAATGAGATCCGAGAATTGGTGTCGGATTTCAGGCAGTCCGGCAAAAAGGTCTACGCCTATGTCAGTGAAAGTGTGGAATTCGACAAGGAATACTACCTGGCCACGGCTTGTGACAAGATCGTCCTCCACCCCCAAGGGATGCTGGTCATCAATGGGATCGGCGGCTATGTTCCCTTCGTAAAACAAACGCTGGATAAACTCGGTATCGAGGCCGAAGTCGAACATGTGGAAGAATACAAAACCGCCTATCACATGTTTACTAAGGAAGGCCTTACCCCTGCTCACAGGGAGATGCTGGATGCTATTTATGGGAGCATCTTTTCCCATTATGTAAATAGCATTGCTGATGCCCGCGGCAAAACCTCGGATGAAATCAGAGAGCTTTTGGATCACGGCTTTTTCCAAGGCAAACAGGCCAAAGAGGCGGGATTGGTGGACGAGCTTCTCTACGAAGACCAGTTCCAGGATCTCCTTTTAGACAATCAAAAGAGGATCCACACGATCAGCCACCGCCAGTATCTAAAAACCAAGCTCGCTGCATACGGCTTCGACAAAGGCAAAAAAATCGCCTTGATCTACGGAACAGGGACGATCATCTCGGGAGAGGGAATGTACTCTATGATGGGAAGCGCGACGATCTCCCGGCAGATCCGCAGGGCCCGCAAAGACAAATCCATCGCCGCTATCGTGTTCCGTGTAGACAGCCCGGGAGGCTCAGCCGTTGCCTCCGATACCATCTGGAGGGAAGTCACCCTCGCCAAGATCGAAAAGCCCTTTATCGTCTCCATGTCCGACCTTGCCGGCTCGGGAGGCTACCAGGTCGCCATGGCCGCGCACAAGATCGTCGCCCATCCCCAGACGCTCACAGGTTCTATCGGTGTGATCTTCACAAAGCTCAACCTCACAAATCTCTATGAAAAGTTGGGGATCACCGCGGAAAAGATCCAATATGGGAAACGGGCGGACATGTTTACCACCTTCCGCAAAGCCACCCCAGATGAACGGGCACTTTTACGTCAGGAGATCCTGCGCATGTATGATCATTTCATCACCAAGGCGGCTGAGGGACGCAGCCTTGCCAAAGAAGACATCCACAAGGTAGCAAAAGGGCGTGTCTGGACCGGAAGTCAGGCTTTAGATCTCGGACTGGTGGATGAGTTGGGGGGATTATCCCTTGCCATCGCCCTGGCCAAAGAATTGGCGGGAATTCCCGAGAAGGATCCCGTGCGTTTGCAGGTATGGCCCAAGAAGGTTTCTCTCTTTGATGTGATGTTGGGCAGGAGGACCGCAAAGTTCAATCTGGGATTAGAGCCCCGGATGGAGAAGGTTCTTTTTACCTTCCAGCTCTTGAGAAATGAAGCCCCCTGGGCACTTATGCCGTTTTGGCTGCCCCGCGATTGAGTTCACTTCAGCAGCTCTACAAAAAAGTGCTCCCCCATACGTCTTTTTTTTAGCACCAAATCCATCAGTACGCATAAGAAGAAGGACAGATATTCCGGAAATCGCAGTGAATGCAGTTGTGCCAGTTTGGCTTGGCAGGGAAATGTTTGTTCTTGATCCCTGTTTCCGCATCTGCGATCTTCTCTCGAGCACGCCTCAGTTCTTTCTCTCCTTTTCGAGCAAATCCCACGATATCCGATTCTAAAAAATGCAGTCGTGCCTCATAGACACTCCTATTCTGCGATTTGAGAAAAGAAAGGGCATACACTTCCATCTGCAGGCTGCTGCGCGTTCTTTTATCGGCTTCCTCCTGATCTTTTACCTGGGTTGCTTTGAAATCAATGATGACCGGTCCTTCCGGGGTTTCATCCACTCTATCCCATCTTCCGGTAAAGCGGAGATCTCCTTCCTGCCATTTAAACGGTTTCTCGAGATAGTGAGGCAGCATGTCAGAAGCCTCTTCCCGCTTGTAAAACATACGGAGCGCCCTCTCCCCTGCCCCCTTCTTCATCTCTTCGTGCTCTCGGCTGAGAAATCCCTCATTGATCCAGCGCCGCCGATACTCCTTGAGGAGCACCTTCTCGGCCAAAATTTGGCCTGTCTGACGTCCTTTTAGATAAAAATGGATGGTATCATGCAGCACCCTGCCATAGACCAGGTTGTAGTGGGGAAGGACTGGGATCTTGAAAAGATGCCGATAACTGTATTTGAGAGGGCATGTGAGGTAGTCGTCTACTTGAAAAAAGCTTAAGGAAAGGTATGTCCGCTCGCCCCTTGCAGGAGCGACTTCCGTGTGTTTGACCTCGGGCGAGAACCTTTTGATCTCCTCTAGGGCAGAGGCTCGTAGGGTTTCTTTGGGTATCTGTGAAAGGTCCAAAGCCTCCAAAACAAAAGGACTGACCTTTTTCAGCCTTTTAAGCCCAAAGTTTTGAGCCCAGGTCAAGAACAACACTTTTTTGGCTCTGGTCATACCGACATAAAACAGCCGCCTTTCCTCCTGTACAGCTCCCCATTCCTCCGGCATGTCTTCCGGATCGAAGTGCAGTTGGTCTTTGAGAACCGCATCCGGTATGACTATCTTCTCCTTGCGCTCTCTTCCCGGATATCGGTCTGCGATAAGGCCTACCAAAAAAACAATCGGGAATTCCAAGCCTTTGGCTTTGTGCACTGTCAGCACATTGACCGCCGCCTCTTCTAGCTCCGCTTCCGCTGAAGCAGGGTTGTCTCCCACCTGTTGCAGAAGATCCAGGTGCTGAGCAAAGGCGTGGATGGAGCCATCATCACTGATCTCGGAAAAGGCTTTGACTTTGTCAAAAAATATGCGAACATTCTTTACCCGCAACTCCGAACTAAGGCTTTTATCCCCTATCAGAGACTTGAGGAATCCGGTACGCTCCAGAAAAGTATACAACACCTCTCCTGCATTACGCTCAGCAGCAAGTTCTACAAAATACAGGAGATCCTTGAACAGTTTTTTGACCACAGCCTTGGATTTTTCCGCAACGTCCACCGGTTCTTGATCCCGAAAAATGGCTTGGAAAACCGAATGCAAACTTAAGTTTTTTTTATGCGCATAATTGGCAAGTATGGTGAGATCATAAGGAGAAAGATCATAGAGCTCAGAAAGCGCAAGGTGAAAAAGACTCCGGCTATCCTCAAAATTTGTCAGTGCTTTTAAAAACGCCACCAGGATTTTGATCTCATTCTGAGAGTACAACCCCCGGCTGCCTGAAAAACGGAAAGGGATCTCCCGCATATTCATGGCGCGCAAAAAAGGATCGGCATCCACATTCCTCCGTACCAAAAGAGCAAAATCACTGTATTGGCAGCCCTCCTTAATTTTATCTCGGATAACCTCAGCGACATGGTCGGCTTCGTGTGAAAGGGTGTCGAACTGCAGTTTGTGGATACTTTTTTTCTCACTTTTTATCATCGCTTGTAACGACTTGTCGATCTCCTCCCTCACTTCCAAGCGGTGCGGATTGTTGTATTGGATCAGAGTGTAGGCGGCATCCAGTATTGCCTGAGTGGAACGGTAATTCTTATTGATAACCACCCTCTCCGCATCGGGATAGATCCGACTAAAATTCAGAATATTGCTCAAGGAAGCTCCCCGGAAACGGAATATGCTCTGATCATCATCCCCTACGACCGTGATATTGTGGTGCTCGCCCGCCAGGAGCTTCAAAAGCTCAAACTGGATGAAGTTTGTATCTTGAAATTCATCCACCAGGATGTATCTGTATTTACCCTGATATTCCTTGAGGACCGAAGGCCGAGTGCGGAAGAGCTCGACCACTAGATTCACTTGATCTTCAAAATCGATCAAACCCTTAAATTTAAGCAGTCTTTGGTAAGCCTTGTAGACCAAAGCCAATTCTTGATGTTTGAGCGCCACTTCCAGCGCCGCATCGTCCTCAGCCTTTTTTTTTGCATCCCGGGCATAGTCAAGATAGATCTCCGGTTTTACATCCTCTTGTTTAAGCTTCCGGAGGGCTTTTAACAATTCCTGGATATGTTTGGTGGGATTTCCCAAAGGACGGTAATATTTTAGGGGAATACGGAACAGATTTTCCCTAAAGAAAATGGCCTGCTCCACATCATCCAACAGCCTGAAAGCCAGATTGTACCCTAACTCATGGGCATAGTTACGGAGCACCCGCTCCCCGAAAGAATTAAAGGTACTGATCTCAACAAAGGAATAACTGTAGGGGATCAAACGATCGACACGTTCCTCCATCTCATTGGCCGCCTTTTCCGTAAAGGTAACGGCTAATATTTCTTCCGGTCTAGCCAGCTTCTTGGCAATGAGATAGGCGATCCGATGAGTAATTACTTTGGTTTTACCGGTTCCTGCGCCGGCTATGATCAAAAGCGGCCCTCGCCCAAACGTCACCGCCCTTTTTTGTTCTTTATTTAATCCTTCTAAGAGCTTGTCCATGGCTTGTTCTTGGCGGCAGAAATCAGGCGCCAGGTTAATTGTGTCTTAAAACGCGGGAGAGGATTTATTTGATAATGACCCGTTCTCCTGGGTCCATCAACCAAAGCTTTTCCCGTGCCTTCTGATCGACAGCTAAGGGATTGGATTCCAGTTCATAGATCTCTCTCAGCAGCTGGTCTCTTTCACTCGTAAGCCGGTCGACCTCCTGGACCAGCAGCTTTTTTCTCTGCTGTACTCGATAGATCTCGAGCAGTCCTCTCTCGCCAAAAAAAGATGCGATCACCAAAACTAAAAAGAGAAAAGTCACACCCCCGAAAAACAGTTTCTTTTTAAAAGAGAGGGTTTCCTTCTCTTTTCGAGGCATTATCCCAGAAGCTCCAATCCAGACTTGATCAATCTTGCCAACTCCGCCTCTGTCCCGGCTTCGGCGTAACAGCGGATAAGGGGTACTGTCCCAGATAGGCGCAGCAAGCACCAATCGTCACCGTCAAAATCCAGTTTCAGGCCATCAATGGTCTCTATATTCAGGATCTCTCGTCCCCCCAGCTTACGCGGCGGCTTCTTGATCAACCGCTTCAGGCGTTTTTCCCTTTCCGCCGTCAAGGGCACATCTCGATGTTCACCCTCCAAATTGCCATATTTTTCAAAAAGACCTTCTATCTGCTGGGAAAGACTGCCGCCTTTAGCGGCCAGCATTTCAGCAACCAATAATCCCGCCATGATCCCATCTTTTTCAGGAAGATGATCCTTGATGACCAGACAAGCACTCTCTTCGCCTCCAAAGATAATCTGATTCTTCAAGAAAAGATCGGCCAGGAACTTAAATCCAACCTTCGTTTTAAAAAGAGGCAGATCGTATTTTCGAGCGATCCTGTCGATAAAGTGGGTAGTGGCGATCGACCTCGCTACTCCACCTTTCCATCCTTTCTCCGTGACAAAATAGTCCAGGAGCAGGGCCAGCACCAAGTTCTGCTCGACAAAATTCCCCTTCTCGTCCAAGATCCCAAACCGGTCCCCATCCGCATCAGTGGCTACGCCGAAGTGACACTGTTGCTCTAGAATCAGAGACTTGAGCTCTCCCAGATTTTCCTCTGTGCAGGAAGGAGTTATGCCTCCAAAATAGGGATCGATGTACCCATGAATCTCCTCAAACGAGATTTGGTTCTCCTCCAATATCTCATCCAGGTACTCCCGGCTGGTTCCAAAAAGAAGATCGACAGCGATCTTGATACCGGATCTTCGGATGAGGTTAAAATCCACTTTGTCTTGGATATATGCCAGATAGTCTGACTGCAGATCGATTTTCTCGATAAACTCGACCCGGGGATAAAACGGACAAAAGGCAGAGCTCCCCTGCAGACTCTGGATCTCCGCTTCGATCCGGTCTGTTTCCTCCGGCAGGGCGGGAGCTCCGGATTCTACGTTGTATTTGAGGCCATTGTATTCCGGGGGGTTGAAAGAAGCCGTAAAGTTGATGCCGGCATGCAGTTTTCTCTTTATGATCTGCACAGCCTGTGCCTGGGAGGGAGCATCTCGATCTGAAAGAAAGACATGGATCTGATTGTGAGAAAATACCTTGGCTGCCTCAAAGGCAAATCGTTCCGAAAGAAAACGGGTGTCATAATTGACAACAACCGAGATCTTTTCGTTCGGGAATTTTTGATGCAGAATGTTGGCAATGGCTTGGACGACCGTCCGAACATTCTGAAAAGTGAACTCTTCCCCCATGACTGCCCGCCATCCTGAAGTGCCGAACCTGATCATGGTCATCCTTTCCCATAGTTAACATAAGTCCTCGGGAAAAGCAATACATAATTAGAAGTAGAAACGCCCCCATTTCTAATAAAAAAATAGTGACATATCTCGCTTTACTATTGAGTAGAGTTTATGTTTAAAATTCTCCACCCCATGCGATTCGAATGAACATAAACTCTGCTCTTATCGAAATATGGATATCTCATTTTATTTTAGTGGTCATAGGGACAAAACGAACCCCGGAGATCTGCTTGGTTTGAGCTTCCCCTTCGATCTTGGTGATAACCGTTAGAACCTGATAAGTCGCAGGATCGCCCAAGGGAAGCACCAGTTTTCCCCCTTCATTCAGCTGATCAAAAAGTTCACGTGGAATCTCAGGGGTTGCACAGGTGACGATGATGGCATCAAAGGGGGATTCGTCCTGCCAACCCGTATGACCATCGCTCCATTTGATCCGGACCTGATCATAGCCAAGCTCCTTCAAGGTGTTGGAGGCTCTCTCCGCCAACTCTTGGATAATCTCGACACTGAAGACAAAATCGCTCAAATGCGCCAGGACTGCAGCCTGGTATCCGGAGCCAGTCCCAATCTCCAAGACCTTATCTTCTGTTTGTATCTCTAGAAGCTGAGTCATGAGGGCAACGATATATGGTTGGGAAATGGTCTGACCATCACCGATGGGCAAAGGATGATCTGCATAGGCAAGCTCCCGGTAAGCCGAGCTGACAAAAAGATGACGGGGGACAGTCCCCATGGCTTCTAGAACTCTCTTGTCGGAGATATCACGCGCAGCAAGCTGCTGTTTCACCATCCGCTTGCGAAGCTGGGCAAAGGTCTTCTCCTCAGCACCTGCAGAGCAAGCCGACAGGAACCAGAAGCAGGCAATCCCTAAAACCATTCCACCTAAGACAGCTTGTTTCTTCATGTCCCCTCTCTTATTCCTTATAAAGTCATTTAAAGTCATTGCGAGGAGCGCAGCGACGAAGCAACCTCATCTAAATATATATTAAGTCCAAAACCTCGATCAGTAAAGGTAGCATTTACAAAAAATTGTTCATTCCTAGCTCCTCCTCACCTTTAGGGGGGATACAACAGGCCCAAAATATCACCTCATCATTCCCCGCTGGGGGTGATTGACGCCTATAAGGAGTTTTGCCAGTATTAGAGGCAATCATCAGCAAGGAATATGCATGTTTAAAGAGCGATTCACAATTCGGCGAATCATCCTCCTCATACCGCTCTTCATCTTCGCTTTTTTTAATTTGACAAAGATAATTTTATTTGATAATTACATAGACAACCCAAGCTATGCCGCTAATTGTGATTTTATGGAGATGAAAGCCGTTTACCCTGGATTTTTTGATCCTATTACGAACGGACACGTCGATATAATCCATCGGGGGTTAAAAGTTTTTGATCGAATTGTGGTGGCTGTTTTAGAAAATCCCAAGAAACAGCCGCTCTTTACGACTAAAGAAAGAGTAGATAAGATCAAAAGCAATTTTCGCGACCTGAAACAAGTGGAAGTACTATCTTTCCACGGTCTGTTAGTGGACTTCGCGAAGAACATGCAAGCACAAGTGATAATGAGAGGATTACGAGCGATATCTGATTTCGAGTATGAGTTCCAGATGGCTCTTATGAACCGGAAACTCGACCCGGAAATCGAGACCTTCTTCATGACACCTTCCGTTAATTATTCATTTCTCAGCTCCAATTTGGTTAAAGAGGTTTCACTGCTGGGAGGATGTCTGGAAGGATTGGTTCCGCCAGATGTCGAAAAAAAGCTTCGGGAAAAGTTCAATAACGATCCGAATGTAACTTTAATATAAAAGGAAATAACAATGCTTGGAATCAGCCGAGGAAAAGATTTGATTGGGCTTGACATCGGCTCCTATTCCATCAAGGCCGTCGAATTAAGATCTAAGAAGAAAGATGGCGAGGATGCATACGAGCTGAAAAAGATCGGGTATGAACTCCTCCCTCATGATGCCATTGTGGAAGGGACCGTCATCGATTCCGCTGCAGTAGTCGAAACCATAAAAATGGTTTTCGACGAGAACAAGATCGCCAACAAGAACGTTGCCATCTCCATCTCCGGCAACTCCGTGATCATCAAGAAGATCTCGCTGCCTGCAATGGAACCTGAAGAACTCGCCGAGTCCATCATCTGGGAGGCAAAGCACAACATTCCCTACCCCTTCGAGGAAACCAACGTCGACTACGCAATCCTGACTCCTCCCGACAATGCGGAGGGAAAACACCTGGATATCCTCCTCGTGGCTGCAAAAAAAGACAAGATCGCCAACTACAGCAATGTCATCCATCAGTCCCGCAAAAACCTGGAATCCATTGAAGTGGACGTATTCGCTCTCCAGAATGCCATGGAGGTCAACTATCCGGAGATCATTCACGATAAGACCTTCGCGATCGTCAATCTGGGAGCAAATATCACCAACGTCATCATCATCGAAAAAGCGGTCCCGCAGCTGTTCCGCGATCTCTCTTTGGGGGGATCGTTCTTCACTGAGAACTTGAGCAAAGATCTGAACATCAGCTTCGATGATGCCGAAAAACTTTTAAAAGGTCTGCCCGTACAGAATGTCCAGCCGGAGCAGCTTCAGACGGTTCTGAACATGAACATACAGAACCTGATGGAGGAGATTGAAAAGACCTTTTCCTTTTATGAGGCCGGCGAACAGAGTGAGAAGAAGATCGAATTTATCTTTCTGAGCGGCGGCCTCTCCAAACTGAAAGAGCTCCAGATCAGCTTCGAACAAAAGTTTAACATAAAAACCGAGTCCTTGAATCCTTTTCGAAAGATCGATTTTGACGAAAAAAAGTTTGATTCCATCTACTTCGAAGAGATGGCCCCGTTGTTCGGGGTCGCCATGGGACTCGCCACTCGAAAAATGGACAAATAGACAATGATCCGGATTAACTTATTAAAACCTGACAAGAAAGAGGTCAAAGAGGCGCCGTTTGCGGCTCCTCCGGTGGAGTTTAAGGAGAAGAGAAGAACACCGCTGTGGGGTTTGATACTGTTGGTAGCCATAGCGGCCATTGTGGTCCTCTTCTTCTACCTGCGTGGTGAAATGACAAAGGAGCAAGATCTGCTGGCCCAAGCTCAAGAAGAGAAGCAAAGCCTCCAATATGTCGTTGCTAAATTGGATGAGCTTGAAAAACAACGCGATCTCCTGCAGAGGAAAATCAGGCTTATACAAGATCTCAAGGCTATCCAGCCTAGCGCAGTCATCATCATGGACGAACTCAGCAAACATCTGCCGGAATGGGTATGGCTTACAGAAACGACCTATAGCGGGATGAACGTCCGGCTAAAGGGAAGATCTGTTTCCAACAACCTGTTGGCGGACTACATCCACAATCTGGAAGAGAGTCCGTTTTTTCAAGATGTGAACCTGATTTCTTCCATACAACGCAGAACCAGAAACGATTCCTTCTATGAGTTTTCGCTCTCGACCCGTTTCCTTCCACCACGATCTGAATCAGAGACTCAAAGCACGACCGCCGAAGGGGGGCAAAAATGAGAGATTGGCCCTGGTACAGCTACATCGTCGTAGCAGCGCTCATTTTCGGGCTGTTTTACTTCTTTTATTACAAGCCTCAAAATGAAGAGCTGCAGAGTATAAGAGAAGAACGGATAAAGACTGAAGCGGAAGTTGCAGAGCTTCAAAAAAAGAAAGAGGAGTTGGATAAAATAGAAGCTGAACTCGAGACCTTGAACGTTAAGCTTCGAGAGTTGGAAACCATCATCCCCCAAGAAGAAGAAATCGATGTGATCCTTAGCCGCATCCAACAACTGGCTTTCGATTCCCGCCTGAATATCGAAAAATTCATTCCTAAGGCTTTGATCGATCAAGAATTCTTCTCAGAAAAGCCCATCACCATCGAGATCACCGGAAATTATCACAACCTGGCGATCTTCTTCAACCGGTTGAGCAATTTCGCCCGCCTCTTCATCATCGAGAACTTTAGCATCAAAGCCTCCAGAGACCAAACAGATACCAATACCATTACTGCGGCCACTACTGCCAAGACGTTCATCTTCAGACAGGAGGAGCCGGCCGCAGAAGAGAGCCAACAGCCGGCGAGGAAAAGACAATGAGAAGAGCAAGCATAATCTTTATGGTGTGTTGCTTCTTGTGGGGAGGGGTTATCTCAACCTTCGCTCAAGAAGCCGAAAAGCAAAAAGCGGTGGACATCAGCGCATCGGAGCTTCAAAAAATAGGAAACATCATCTATAATCCCGAAGGTCGGCGAGATCCTTTCAGAGACCTATTAGCGGGAAGCGAAGTACCCGAGGCCGCCGTTACCGAAGGTGTCGCCGGTATGTTGATCAGCAACATTGTTTTGATTGGAATCGCTAAAATCAAGGGCAAACACCAAGCTATCATCAATGGCCCCCAGGGATTCCCGAACACTATCAATGTAGGCACTAAATTTGCCGACGGTTTCGTCTTGTCCATAGATGCGTCCAAAGTGGTTTTCCGTCAAACGAAAGAGAGGGGTGTCCCCCTGTACAAGCCCAAGGACATCACCAAAGAAATAAATCCGGAGGAGCGATAACATGAGAGGGAAAAAACTTTATCTGGTACTCTCCTTTCTGGGTATACTTACGCTAGTATGTGGATTTGTCGGTGCGAACAGACCCCCGGTCACCATAGATAATATCTCTGTTGAAACCGGATTGTTCAATACCAAGGTTGTACTTGAGTCCACATTTCAGTTGGCTGTTCTCAACTCCCAATATTTAGAGGGAACTGCACCTATACTCATCGTCGAGTTGGATAGGGTCAACGCCCAGGAAGCTTCGAGCCTCAGGTTTGATGAAGCCTCTGTGGTCAAGAACATGTCCATGGAAGCAGGCGAGAACAACTCCTGTCGGCTTATGTTCGACCTGAAAGAGAAGGTACCCTACAGAATCTATTCCGCCCAAAAGGGAACGGTTATTGAATTCAACACTTTTCAAAACGGTCAGAAGGATTATCTTCTGGAACCGGAGCTGCAGCAAAAACTCGAATCCAATCTCACTTCCAATGTCTTTCTCAAGGGCGTCAGGGTGTCTTCCGATGACAGCCATGTCGACGTCGTAGCAGAGCTGACAGAAGAGACACTGTCCCATGTGTTTGTGCTCAAGGACCCTCTTAGATTGGTCGTCGACCTGCACAACACGCTCTACTCCAGCAAGGCCACGAACCTTTCCATTAAAAAACTGGGAGTCGAAAAAGTCCGGACCGCTCAGTTCCAACATGGCGATCCCTACACCATCACCCGCATGGTCTTTGACTTGAGCGAACCCCAGCTCTACTCCATCAGTACCGACACGGATAATCTGACAGTATCTTTCTTCAAGAAAGTCGAAGTGGCTTTCACGGAGCCTTCCAAAGAAACGCCTAAGCCGACTGTTGAGGAAGCGATGGCTGAAACTGCTGAAGGCAACGCCTCGGAGATCATGATTTCCAAGCCCCCTGAGATAAAAACTGGGCCGGAGAAAACACGTGTCGATCCCAAGGAAATGACCGTAAGCGAAACTGTTGAATTTCCGGAAGTGAAAAAACCGGAAGTGAAACAGGATCCAGATACTCAGGTCAATCAGTTCATGCCCCGCACGCTGGAACAGAGAGATATGAGATACCAAGGAGAAATACTGTCCTTGAAGTTTGCTGATGCTGATCTCCAGGCCGTGGTTTTTTATCTGGCTGAATTCGCCGGCTTGAATGTGACCTTCGATCCGGGTGTGACCGGTATCGTCAGCGTGAACCTGATCGATGTTCCTTGGGACCAAGCGCTGGACCTGATCCTCAAGCAAAACAAGATGGGCAAGATAGTCGAGGGCAATGTGCTCAGAATCGCTCCCATCGGTGTGCTGACTAGAGAACAGGAAGACCTGCGGCGACTGGAAGAAAGCAAGGAACTGTCAGGTCCCCTGATCACACGCTCTTATACATTATCTTACTCGCGAGCCGGGGACGTTCAAGCCCTGCTGCAGAGCAAGATCTCCAACCGAGGAGAGATCATCGTCGATAACAGAACCAACACTTTGATCATCTCTGATGTGGAAGACCGGATGGGCCTGATAGAGACCCTGATCGAAACCTTTGACACAGCTACTCCTCAGGTTTCGATAGAAGCCAGGATCGTGGAAGCCTCGTCCAACTTTGTCCGCAATCTTGGTGTGCAGTGGGGATTCAAGGCTATCCAGGATCCCTTCTACGGCAACCAAGGCTCCTTGAAATTCCCGAACCGAAGCCTGGTTGACGGAGCCATGATCCCTCAGGGGATCGTGACCAAGGGAATGGGCGGACCGCTGGGTGGCTACGCGGTCAACTTGCCCGCCCCGGCTTTCTCAACGGCAGTAGGCTTGTCATTCGCGAATGTATTGGATACCTTCCGACTGGACATGGCTCTCACAGCTCTGGAGACATCGGGCAGCGGCAAGATCATCTCAGCCCCTAAAGTAACGACTCAGAACAATCAGGAGGCAGAGATCATCCAGGGTCGCCAGATTCCGGTTCAAACCGTAGCAAACTTCACCGTGACCACCCGCTATCAGAACGCAGCCCTGGAATTACGAGCTACTCCTCAGATCACAGCGGAAGGCACCATCATCATGTATATCGAGATCCAGAACAACGCACCCGATTTTGCTAACCTGGTCAACGGAATTCCTCCCATCATAACGCAAAGTGCAGAAACGACGGTTATGATCCCCGATGGCGGCACCACCGTTATCGGAGGCATCTACCGGACGGAGGATTCCATCACTCGGGAACGGGTGCCATTACTGCATAAAATTCCTATCCTGGGAAACCTGTTCAAGTCATTTGCCCGTACTAAACAAAGCCGGGAGTTGCTCATCTTTATAACTCCCAGGATAATAAAGTGAAGGGGTGGAAAACAATGAAAAAAGCAACATTAGCCTTAAAAGCGCTGGTTATCCTTCCCGTAGTCTTGGTGCTTCTTTCTTGCAACCCTGTCGAGAATGAATCAACGTCCGCTACCTTGCTCGTTGTGAACAACGTCACGGGCACAGATATGGAAGGTACCGCCGCGAACTATCTGGAATCAGATGTGCTCTTTGAAGACCTTGATGCCGGGACCTCGACCATCTATGCAGACGCCGCTGAGATATCGCTTACAGCAACCCTGCTGGATCCAGCTTCCCTTTTAGGTCCTTCGGTATACAACACCGTCACCATCAATCGCTACACCGTCGATTACATGCGCACGGATGGACAAAACACTCCTGGTGAAGATGTCCCCTATCCATTTGAAGGAACCTTGTCGATCACAGCCGCAGTCGATTCCGCCATTGCGTTCTCTATTGTTGTTGTTAGAGCGGCCGCTAAAGCCGAGCCTCCCTTGGTAAACCTCCATGCGGGACGGGATGAGGGGATCTTGACCGTACAGGCAAAGATCACCCTCTACGGCAACGATCAGGCGAACCGGACGGTGACCGCCGTAGGCTACCTGACCATCTATTTCGCCAATTATGTCAATGAATAAGGACAGAACTATGAAACGCACAATTAACACATTTGTTGTTATCCTGCTGGTGATAAGTTTGGCTGCCGTCAGTTCCTGTAAAAGGGATCAAGTGGGAGTACCGGGTCCGATGGGGCCCTCCACGCTGGCGACCTTGATCGAGATCACAGCCTCTCCCAACATCATCGTGGCGGGAGCTTCGCGTCAACAGACCACCATTACCGCCAGAGTCTACATGTTTGATGGTTCACCGGTGGCGAACCAGACCGTCTCCTTTGATATCCGGGACGCACTGGGTCAGAAACTCTATCTTGGCTTTTTGGACGGCAGTCAGACAGTGGTATCCAGATCCACGGATTCAAGTGGCATGGTGAGCATTACCTATGCCGGCCCCTTGGCCTCAGAACTGTCTGAAATACTCGTTTCTGAACTCACCGTTCACATCAATGTGTATCTCGGATGGCAGGGCGATGAGATCATCACGGATTTCTGTCCAATAATCGTCGTGGGCGACCTGCTGGAATTGGTCGTTGTCGTCAAATTCGAACTGCAGGCCTTCCCCAACGTCCTATGGTGCACGGATAAGCGACCCAAGTCCGAGATCAGAGGCATCTTTAAGTACACCTATAACGGTATTCCCATCATCGGTCGCAGAGTCTATTTCAAGATCCTCTCCGGCCCCGGAGAATTCGGTGACGGGAGAACCAAGACCTTTGCCATTACAGACAAACACGGTGTCGCCATGATCAAGTACATCGGTCCCACACGGAATGAGATCGCCTTCGATACCTTGGTGACCATCCAAGGTCAGCCTGAAACGGATTGGATCCACGTCGATTCCCCCTATGAAGATCCAAATATACCCAGTGAATTCTATATCCACAAAGAAATGGATATCCGTCTCATCAAAGGACAGGGGATTAACTGATCGTACTGCGGTCTGTTTGAACTCAGACTTTACGGCTAGGCTTTCGCAAGAAAGCCTAGCCTTTTTTTTTGACACGGTTCAAAGCACAGGAAGTAGTTCCAAATCTACAACCATGTTTATTTTCAACCAGAGCGTTCTGGGTGAGTTTGCATCCATCTGAGCCGCATGAGGGTGGTTGGGTCTTTGGAATTACTTCCGTAGCGATGGACTCATTCAAAGATCGTGACGGAACGCTTGGCTGGCATGGACCGAAGCGGCTCTTTGAGCACAGCGTCAAGCTCTTTTTTGTTTTTTGCTTTAATGATGACTTGAATGCGGTTTTTTCCCCGAAGCTTAGAGAGTGGAGCTCGCGCTGGACCCAAAATCTCGATCCGAGCAGCAGCCTGACTCTTTTTTACTTGGGAAGAAAATTCACGGGACCTGCGTGCGGCTGTGCGCAAATTCTCATCCTGGAAGACCACCTCAGCCATGCAGGAAAAAGGCGGGTAATTCATCACCTGGCGGTACTGCAGCTCCTGCCGGTAAAAGGCTCGATAATCGCCAAAGGCCGCATTCAGGATACTGTGATGCTCTGGAAACGCAGTTTGCACAATCAGTTCACTGTTCCTACCTGCGCTTAAAAATCGGATCATCCGATTCATACTCTGGAAAGTCTTTTGACCTGCCTGAAAATCAGATAAACCCAGAAAAACTTCCGGATAGAATATCACTATCATGGAGACGGAAGGAAGATCGATCCGGTGGGCCAGCAGAGGAGTCCCAACCAGGATGCCGGTCTTACCCGTGTGAAAGCGCGTGAGGATGGCCTCTTGATCTGCCCTTTTCCCTGCTTCATCTCTATCAAAGCTTTCCACTTGATGTTGGGGAAAATTTTTACGAAGCTCATCGCTGATAACTTCTATGCCGGGACCTCTGGTATTAACGATCTTATTCCCGCATTGGGGACATGAGGGTGCAGGAGCTTCGGTCGCATTGCAGTAATGGCAAACCAAATGTCCTTCTTTTTTATGGTAGCTCATGGCCACATCACAGCGGCGGCAGCGGGGAGTGTAGGTACAGCGAGAACAGGCCAGGACCGCTGCATATCCGCGCCGGCTGCAAAAAACCAGGACCGGCTCTTTTTCATCAAGTCTTCTACGGATACGGTTGATGATCTTGTTGCCGATCACTGCAGGAAAGGTTCTATCGTCCAGAATGGTCGTTAATTTTTTCCCAGGCCGACTTTCTTTTCCTAACCAATGGGCCCTTTTTTTTGCTCGATGTTCGGTTTCAACCGAAGGCCAGGCGGCCCCCAGAACCAGAAGCGCCTTATCCTGTTGAGCTCGAAGCCGGGCTCCCCAACGGGTTTCATATGCGGGGCTTTCCAGCTGATAATAGGAATCATCCTGTTCTTCGTCCACAACGATCAATCCCAGGTCCTCAAGCGGTGACAGTAAGGCTGACCGCGGCCCTAAAACGACATCCACTTCCCCTCCCTTGATTCTCCGCCATTGAAGCTCCCGCTGGGCTTTACTCAACCGGCTGTGCAGAAGCGCGACCCTGCCCCCCATCTTCCCCTCGAAACTTGTCATGAACTCCTGTGTGAGCGAGATCTCAGGCGTCAAAAACAAAACGCGCCGCCCCAACGAGAGGCATTCCCTCACAAGAGCCAGGTATACAGGTTTTCGCATGACAGCAGGCAATTGAAGCAAATAGGGAACAAACGCCTTCTCTTTAATTTTTGCTTTCAGAATTTTGGTCAGCTGGAAGCTTTCCTTATCCAAGGAAAAATCCATTTCCAACTGACTGGCAGCCAGCGCTTTGGTCATGTTCTGCCTCGGCTTATCCCGCTGGAGCTCCTGCACTTGAAGAACCAACCCTATTTTTTGCAGGCGCCGGAGAAGCCGGGAAATATCCAACCCTTTAAAAAATCGCCGGAGGTAAGCCTCCGTATAGGCCTCTTTTCTCAGGAGCTCCAATATCCGAGCTTCCGCTGGGCTAAGTTTTTGTTTGTTATCCCCGACTCCGGCATTGTCGCTTACAAGATAGCGTGTCTGACTGCGGACAACGAATGAGGGGGGTAGAGAGGCCTGAAGAACTTCTCCCCAGGAAGAGTAGAAATAGTCTGCAAGTTTTTGGGTGAATGTTAAAAATCGAGAGGAAAAAACAGGATAGGGATCAAGCACTTCCGTGATCATTTTGAGTTCCATCCCGGGAACCGGGTTCTTCTGCCTCAGCTTGATAACAAAGCCGGTCATGGCGCGGCGTCCAAATGGGACAAGGATACGAGAACCGATATCTACATTCTCACGAAAAGAGGCAGGCACCTTGTAATGGAAGCTCTTGGCCAAAGGAAGAGGAAGCACAACTTCTGCATACACGATTTTACTCGGGATCCTTCATAAATCAGCTCACTCTTTCAAATCGCTCATCACCTGCTGCATATCGTCCCATACCTGCCGTCTCAATTCCCGATTGCCCTCATTGCGTATCAGGTAGGAAGGATGAAAAGTCGGCATGATCCGGTACTGCGGGAAATCATGGAACTTGCCCCTTAAAGAAGTAATGCCGCTGCGTGTTTTTAGAAAATATTGAGTGGGGACATTCCCTAAGGTCACAATGACCCGGGGCTGGATCATCTCGATCTGTTCAAAGAGATAGTCCTGGCATATTTCGATCTCCTGGCTGTTGGGGTTCCGGTTGTTAGGCGGGCGGCATTTGACCATATTGGTGATGTATACGTCCGTTCTCTGGAAACCCATGGCATTGATGATCTTGGTAAGAAGCTGCCCGGCTCGCCCCACAAAGGGGCGGCCCTGCACATCCTCGTCATGCCCCGGCCCCTCTCCCACAAACATCAGGGCTGCGGCAGCATTCCCCTCCCCCGGTACAGCTTGTATACGAGTTTTGGCCAGCGGGCATTTAAGGCACCCAAGGACACGTTCCTCCAATGCTTTTAAAGGGGAATTCTCGGTAGGAGCAGGCGCCTCTTCACCTTGAACAAAAAATTCTGCAGCAAGTTCAGAAAAAAACTTGAGGTGCTCCCGGATATCAAGATGATTATTTTCTCTTGGATCGTTCAACTAAAACCTCGATTTCATCCAGAATTATTCGACTTATTTCACGCTTTCCCAGTTTTTCCGTACGTTTCAAGAGGCCTTTCGGTGTGTACAAACTCACCTGGTTCTGGTCAACATCAAATCCGATATCCGGTTGAGAAACATCATTGGCAACAATGAGATCAAGATTTTTTCTGCGGATCTTCTCGAGAGCATGCGCCTCGACATCTTCGGTTTCAGCTGCGAAACCCACCAAGATGGTTTTTTTCTTGGCCTTCCCCAAAACTTCCAATATATCGGGAGTGGGTTTGAGCGCAATACCTAAAGTTGCATCTCGCTTTTTTATCTTTTGGGTGGAAAAATCAACAAAACTGAAGTCCGAAACTGCAGCAGCCATGATCACAACATCCATCTCCGAGATAAGTCCCTGGACTTCATCGTGCATTTCATTTGCGGTTTCTACGGCCTTAAACCTTGCCCCTCGAGGGGGATAGAGTTGAGAAGGACCGGAGACTAAACAGACTTCCGCTCCTTTCTTCACCGCGTCCTCCGCTAATAAATATCCCATTCTTCCTGAGGAACGGTTGCTGAGATACCGGATGGGATCAAGATATTCGCGAGTAGGACCCGCAGTTATCAAAATTCTTTGGCCTTTTAAACTCTCGCTCATTTTAAGGGAGTCAATTGTACATTGTACGATCTCTTCGGGGGAAGCCAATCGCCCCCAGCCTTCAACCCCACAAGCCAGATAGCCTTGAACCGGTTCTAAAAAAACAGCTCCCGCAGCTTTTAGTTTTCGTATATTTGCCTGTGTCTGGGGATGCAGATACATATTCTCGTTCATAGCGGGAGCTACAAGTACGGGACAATCTACAGCGAGATAGAAGGTTGTTAGGAAATCATCAGCAATACCTGAAGCCAGCTTGCCCAATAGGTTGGCTGTAGCAGGTGCCAACAGCAAAAGCTCAGTCTCCCGGGCCAGGTCGATATGCGGAATGTGCTGGGACATCTGTTCTTCAAAAAGCTCTACGTAGGTCGCTTTTCCTGTCAGAGCGCTAAAAAGGCGTGGCGATATCAGATGGGCCGCATTTCTTGTCATGATGACCCGAACCTCACAAGCCTCCCCCTGAAGCCCACGGATGATCTCACAGGCCTTGTAGATGCTTACGGAGGAGCTCACTCCCAAGACGATATTTTTCATATTTTCAATTTCATCCTGATCCAGAGAAACTCTGGAGGATGGGGACGATGCTCTTCTGTCTTTTTTCCAAACGGCATTTGGTGCTGCGCAGAATCGCAATCAAATCCTTGACAGCATCATCCAAAAACTCATTGACGATAATGTAATCGAACTGAGCATAGGACCGGATCTCCTTCCTTGCCGTCGCAAGCCGCGTATGGATCGACTCCCGGCTTTCTTGGCCCCGCTTTTCCAGTCTCTTGCGCAGCACTCCATATGAGGGAGGCAGGACAAAAATATATTGACCTTTTTTATACCTTTGTCTCAACTGATCCGCTCCTTGCACATCTACATCCAAAATGAGATCCTTATTTGCGCCTTTTCGTTCCAGTTCTTTTTTTGCGGTCCCGTAATAGTGTCCATGTACGAGCGCCCACTCCGCCAATTTTTCTTCGGCGATCATCCTCTTGAACTCCTCCGAAGAAATAAAATAATAATCCTTGCCTTCTTCCTCAGTATCGCGTTGGAAACGTGTGGTATGCGACACAGAGAATTCCAAGTCCGGAATCTCGGCTAAGGCATGCTGAACCAGTGTCGACTTACCGCACCCGGAGGGGCCGCTGATCACAAATATCATCCCAATCCTCTCAGCCTCTATATTATCAGATTCTACTTATCCAGCACAATCACCCATGCCATACTATTTTAGGGCCATAATTTAGTCTCCATACAAAAAACGAATTTTATCTGTCTGAAAACTCTATCTAATGACAAGCTTGATTATGCAAGATTTTGAACCTGCTGCCGTATGCTCTCCAATTCTCCTTTGACGGCTAAGCTTCGCTTGATGATCTCGAGGTCCTGAGCCTTGGAATTGATGGTATTCGTCTCTCGAAACAGCTCCTGTGCTACAAAATCCAGTTTTTTTCCCACAGGCTGGGATTCCTTCGTGTTCATGAGCTCTTTAAAATGAAGCAGATGGGATTTCAAACGTTCGATCTCTTCAGCCAGGTCATATCGTTGGGCCATGTAGGCCGTTTCCTCATAGAGTTTCTCTTCAGAAATTTTACCCTCTATACCTAGCTCCTGCAAACGTTCCCTCAATTTCTTCTTGATCAATAGCGGCTGCTTTTTCCCAAGACGCTCGATGTGTCTAAGGTGATTCTGGACCGTCTTGATATGGGCTAATATCTCCAGGCGAAGCTGTCTGCCTTCCCGGCAACGTGTTTTGATCAATTCCTGGAGGGTTTTGGCAAAAGCATCTTCCAGAAAGGCAAATTCTTTTGGGGCAAGATTTTTTCGTTTGATCTCCACGACATGGGGGACGCCGAACAGATTATCAAGAGAAAACTTGACGTGGCTTCCCTGAGAAAGGCTGTCCAGTGTACTCAGAATCTGGGCCAACAGGTTTTCATTGATTTGTATCTCCCAGCGTTTGGGATCGGAAAATTCCAGCTCGAATAGAACATCGACCCTGCTCCGCTGCAGCTCACGTTGGCACAGTTTGCGAAGACGATTTTCGATGCCACCCAGCTGATTCCCGCGAAAATTCCAGTCGAAAAAACGATGGTTCAGGCTTTTGATGGTGATCTTTGCAGAAAAGGTCTTGGAAATGAACGCTTTTTCGGCAAAGCCGGTCATGCTTTGTATCAAGATTTTATCTCCTTCTCCTCCACAAATTGCAGGTCGTAGAGCTTTCGGTAGATGCCGTTGAGACGACACAATTCCTCATGTGTCCCGATCTCAGCCACCCGGCCTTGATCGATCACGAATATTCTGTTGGCATTCCGGATGGTGGAAAGACGATGGGCGATAACAAAGGTCGTTCGGTCTTTCATGACATTGGAGAGAGCACTCTGGATAAGTGTCTCGGACTCTGCGTCCAGAGCTGAGGTGGCTTCATCCAGGATAAGGATGGGAGGATCCTTGAGAAGAGCTCTTGCGATGGAAAGCCGCTGCTTCTGGCCGCTGGAAAGCATGTTCCCCTTCTCTCCGATCGGGGACTCATACCCTTGTGGGAGCCGAGAGATAAATTCGTGAGCTTCAGCCGCTCGGGCGGCGGCCTCGACCTTACTGTCTTGAATATCGGCCAATCCATAGGCGATGTTGTTACGGACAGAATCGTTGAAAAGAATCAACTCCTGAGTCACAAGTCCGAGCTGAGATCGGAGGGAGCAAAGCTGGACATCCCGAACATCGTGTCCATCGATTAAAATATTGCCGGAAGTAGGATCATAAAAACGAGAGAGCAGATTGATAATGGTGGTTTTCCCCGATCCGCTCAATCCTACCAAGGCGATCAATTCTTGGGCCTGGACCTCAAAGCTGACATCATAGAGAGCGGGGCGAGATTCTGAGTAGCTGAAGGAGACACTGTCGAATACGACTTTCCCTTTGATAGGCGGTAGAGGTTCGGCGTCCACCCTCTCCAAAATGGACGATTCATGCTGGAGAATCTCCTGTACCCGCTCCAAGCTTGCAACCCCTTGCTGGAGGCTGTTGTTGGCCCGGCTTATTCTTTTGATAGGCGTGTACATCATGAAGAGCGCCATGATAAAGGCCCCAAAATCACCTGTACTGATGTGACCATCCGTTATCCGTTGGGTGCCGACAAATAGAATAAAAGCTCCCACCAAGCCCCCCATAAACTCCATAAAGGGCGAGGAAAGACTTCCGATCCAGGCAAAACGCAGGCTGGATCGATACAGATTCTTGGTAGCCTCAGCAAATTTCCTGATCTCGAATTTCTCCATGGTAAAGGCTTTGACGATCTGGCTGCCGGTGAGGGTTTCATGCAGTAGGCTGAAAATATGAGCCATACGCACTTGGTTCAGCTTGCCGATTTTTTTCAGTTGGCGGCCGAAAACAGCCAGCGGAATAATAGCCAGAGGCAGGATGACGAATGATGTCAAAGCCAAATGCCAGTCTATGAAAAACACACCGACCAAAAGAGCGAAAAGGACAAATATCTCCTGGATGAAGTCCTTAGCGCTGCCCGAGAGAGCCTCCTGAATCCTGTCGACATCACTTGTCACCCGCGACATCAACTCACCTGTCGACCGGTGGTCGAAGTAATCCGAGGATTGGTAAACCAGATGTCCAAACAGATCGTCACGTATCCTCTGAACAACTTTCAATCCCACCGACCTCATCAGAAAAGATGAAAGAAAAGTGAACAGGCCTTTCCCGAAAATAACTCCCACCAGGATCCAGGGCAGATACTGAACCAACTGCTCGATAGTAAGGTTGAAAATATCAAGAAATAAGTCCATGAGGCGGGGCTTATCAGGAATGTCTTCGGTGGACATCTTGAGCATAAAATCCATGATGGGCTGGACCAGGTTGATAAAGGCATATGTGAACAGAGCCACAAACAGCGTGCAGATAAAAGACAGGATCAGGCGCGGCTTTTCTTCGAATACGAGTTTTAAGAGCTGTATCAAAGATCTCATGTTATTTCTAGGAATAATATTCTGAGGCCACAACCCGAGCTGTCTCGTAAGCATTCAGGGCTGAACCCAAAGTAAGATTATCCGCCGCAGCCCAGATCCAAAAAATATGCGGCCGATTTTTTTCCTGTTTCAATTGTCCGACATAGATTTTTTCTTGTCCGGCTGCGGATACAGCGGATGTGGGACAGGACTGAGTGGAAGTGCAATATTTTATGTGGGGAGACGCCCGCAATCCCTCTTCCAATTTTGCCAAAGTTAGTCTCTGATCAAGTTCGAAATAAAGCATGAGTGAATACGCAAGGAACACCGGAACCTGAACCAGTGAAAGCGACAGAGGAAAATCCGGATCATCCATAACCTCTCGGGTTTCCCGCAAGATCTGACGTTCGGTTGCGGAAAATCCCTGCTTGTCCACGGGGCTGACTTGCGAAAGCAGGTTAAAAGCGATCTGGGCCTTAAAGATCTTCTTAGTTAGGGCCGTGCTGTTGAGCATACCAACACTCTGATCGGCAAGTTCCTGGATACCGGTTTCCCCAAAAACGGATACCGGCTGCATGACGGTCACGACAGCCCGGGAGATGGCTGCTTCCTCCCGGATCACATGGAAAAGATGTGAAAGAAAAATGGTTGCGGGATTGGGATTAGAGATAAGTCGGGGTTTCGCACCCAAGACCTTGTCAGTATTGACACCAGCCACAACAACGGGGACATCCTTGTCATCCGTAAAGGACTCTTCCAAGTCAATCACCACGCTCTTATCTCGAGCAGCCAGTCTTCCATACTTCTGGTTGATCTTCTTTTCCGAGGCCAGAAAAAGCAGGTCGATCCCGGATAAAGCCTTCTCGGTAACCGCAGTGATCACCTTGGGTTCACTCTGAAACCGAGTCAACTTGCTGTATTCGTCCTCCACGTCAGGGTCGAAAAATTCGATGTTGTCCAGGGGGAAAGGTTTGCGTTCCAAAACATTTTTGATCTCTTTTCCCCGAAGGGAGTCCGTGCCTATTAAGGCAAGATGGATTTTCCCCTTTTTATCCATGTTGAACAAAGCTCAGCGCAAGGAACCTCGGTACTCAGACATCAGGACATACATCTTATCTTTGAGTATAAGTTTTCTTTTTTTGAGGTCTTTGACTTGCAATTCGTCTTCATCCGTTAAGATCTTCTTTCGTCCCAGCTTCTCCAATTCTTCTTCACATTCCCGATGAAGCGCAATCATCTGCTTGAACTCCGCGCTCTCTTTGGACAAGATCTCTTTTATCGCGTTTTCATCCACTTGGCTCAACCTCTAAGCGACAGAATATCATAATGGCTGGACGAATTCAATTTGGCCAGGCATTACAAATATACCGAGTACTCAATAACCTTGACTTTAATTGAGGACGTTACTATACTTTTAGGCAACCTCATTTATGAGGCGGGCGAGGTAGCTCAGTCGGTAGAGCGAGAGACTGAAAATCTCTGCGTCGGCGGTTCGATTCCGCCCCTCGCCATGTTTCATTACACCCTTTGATATTTCTATTCCAGTCAGTTATCGCATCATCCTTCTGCATATGCACCATAACGATAACCAAATAACATAATTCAGATGTTGAATGGATCATTCACAGCCCGCCCGAAAGGTAAAAGACACCGACATTAGAAATATGGTTTTTCGACTAGAACAGTCGGTGGCTTTTATGAATAATTCATTCTAGGGTTTTGAGGAAGTCTTTGAGAGGGCGTTGAAATTCCTCCCGTTTCAGGGCTAAAGCAAGAGAGGCCTGGAGGAATGTGAGTTTATCTCCGCAATCGTATCGTGTCCCCTCGAAGAGATGACCATAAACGCTCTGTTCCTCCAGAAGCAGCTTGATGGCATCCGTGATCTGGACCTCCCCACGATGATCAGGTGGGGTACGTCTGATGGCATCAAATATCTCAGGAGTGAAGACGTAGCGGCCGATCAATCCCAGGTCGGAAAAAGCCTTTTCCGGACCGGGCTTTTCGACCAGGTCTAACACTTGAAAGGTAGTTTCGGTCATTTGTTTTGGTTTTATGATCCCGTACTTTTTGGTGCCTTCTTTATCGACGCGTCCCAAGACAACCACAGAGGAAGCATATTCTTGATATACATCTATGAGCTGCTTTGTACACGGCACCGGACAGTCAAAGATGTCATCGGGAAGCAAAACCGCAAAAGGCTCGCCTGCGATGAAGCTTTCCGCCATCAGGATAGCATGACCCAATCCTAAAGCCTGCTGTTGGCGGATATAACAGAATTCAGCCAAACCGGATATCTCTTTGACCTGTTCCAACAGATCCAACTTATTCTTTTTCTCTAGGAAATATTCCAATTCAGGGCTCTGGTCAAAATGATCCATAAGCGCAGACTTCCCCCGGCTGATGATGACAGCGATGTGCTCGATCCCGGAACCCACAGCCTCCTCAACGCTGTACTGGATCAAAGGCTTGTCCACCACATTCAGCATTTCTTTGGGTTGGGCTTTGGTGGCCGGCAGGAAGCGTGTTCCAAAACCAGCAGCGGGAATAACGGCCTTGCGTACTTTCATTTTTTAACCTCAAAAAAAAACGGGGAGAGGAAAAATCCCCTCCCCGCTTTGCAATAATTCAATAATCGTTAGACTATCGCTATAATCCTTCCTGAGTTTACCAGCCGTAACCAAGTCCGAATTCAAACGACCAGATACTCATGGTGTGCAGACCAGGATTGTTTTCGGGAAACAGGACACCGGAAGGATAGGGCGCAACGTCTCTATCTTTACCCATAAGATACTCAGCCGCAAAATCTAAAAGGAAGCCATTGCTAGCATAGCCAAATCCAAAGGTGATGGCGTTGTAGTCGAACTGCGGCATCAATACCGTAAAGGTTTTATCCGGAGCCGGGGCCGGATCGTAATAATAGCCTGCGCGCAGGGCCCATTTGCTCAGAAGATATTCCAAGCCGAAACGCCACTGGATCTTATCTACCCAATCGAGTTTGAGCGTACCATCAACAGCACCCCAGGTAGGATCTGTAAACTCGGTCTCGAGCTCATCCAGCTTCCCCCAGTTTGTGTACTGGGCGTCGGCCGTGAAGGTCAGTTTGTCCGTTGGCTTTAAGGCGATGCCGGCAGCGAACCACATAGGGGAAGTGACTTTGCGTTCAAATTCGGTTTTTGTGCTGGCCCCGAGAGCACTGATGTTCTCGATCGAGGCATCCCCGGACATAGAGATTTTACTCGCCGTGCGGTAGGTCAGTCCAAAACTGAAGGCATCACTGGGTTTGACCAGCAGGCCAAAAGTACCGCTTACTCCCCAACCTGTGGAGTCTTCCTCATACTGACCCATGTTAAATAAGAACGGCGGAAACGGAACCGCTTGCAATCCGGCCCAACGGCTGATGGAGAACATTCCGTAGTTCAGGTTCAGGGTGGCGCCCACCATGATCTGTTCGTTGATCTCATAGGCAATAACCGGAGAAATGGTGAGCACTCCGATAAAACTGAGCAGTTCATAGTCCATGCCATAAATTTCAGAACCTTTCCATTTGGAGCCCAGTCCGGATGGGGTGTAAACACCGATCCCCAGTGTAAGCTTGTCACTGGCGGGGAAGTAAAATCCTATCAGGCCGGCCGGATAGATCTTGGATTCGGCCTTAACTGCCTCGCTTGCCAAGGGACTTTTATAGGTTTGCGAAGGTATGATTAAACTTCCTGAGATTCCGAATGTTTTCTTCTTGAGCTGGGCTAAACCCGCCGGATTCCAATAAACGGCAGTGTAATCATCGGCCAGGCCCACGAACGCGCCACCCATGGCCACGGCTCGAGCGCCTAATCCGTTCAAGTTCAATCCATTGGCAAAGGCGACAGAACTTATCAGCGCCAGAAATGCAACTAAAGTAATACTTCTTTTCAATCGCTTCATAAACAACCTCCTTTAGGGTTTCGTTTTAAATACAATATTCTCAACAATTTGTCAAACAGAATTTCCGGCTAACAAAGGCTAAACAAACACCTTAACTCGAAACCGCAGGCTGCTTGGTAAAGGTATATTTACCGCGGTCATCCACATCAACCACGACGGTATCACCTTCGTCATAACGCCCTTCCAGGATCTGCATGGCCAGTGGATTCTGGACATCCTGCTGCAGGATGCGCTGCAGGGGACGGGCACCATAGACAGGATCGTACCCCCGCTCCGCTAAAAGCTGTTTGGCTTTAGCTTTGATCTGGATATCGATCTTCCGAGTCTGGAGTCTCTTCCCAAGTTCCTCGATCTGAATATCCAGTATTTTGATGATGACCTCACGACTGAGAGACCGGAAGATCACAACCTCATCCACTCGGTTTAAGAACTCGGGACGAAAATGGCTTTCCAGGATGGCAGTGACCTCTTTTTCCATTCTCTCATGATCCTGCCCCAATTCTTTTATGATCAGACTTCCCAGATTGGAGGTCATGATGATCAGTGTGTTTTTGAAATCCACCGTCCTCCCCTTGCCATCGGTGAGTCTGCCGTCATCCAGGATCTGCAGCAGGACGTTGAAGACATCGCTGTGGGCTTTTTCGATCTCATCCAGGAGCACGATCGAATAGGGCCTGCGTTTTATAGCCTCGGTAAGCTGTCCCCCCTCTTCATAACCCACATAGCCGGGAGGAGCTCCGATCAAGCGGGAGACGGTGTGTTTTTCCATGTACTCCGACATATCCAGCCGGACCATGGCCCGTTCATCATCGAATAAGAATTCCGCAAGTGCCCGAGCCAACTCCGTCTTCCCCACCCCGGTAGGTCCTAAAAACAAAAAGGAGCCGATGGGCCGGGATTCATCTTGAATACCTGCTCGTGCCCGGCGAATGGTGTCGGAAACCACTTGCAGAGCATGGTCCTGTCCCACCACTCTTTGGGCCAGGTTCTCCTCCATTCGGACGAGCCTTTCCGTTTCCCCTTCCAACATTTTTGAAACCGGGATTCCTGTCCAGCGTGAGACCACCTGGGCTATATCCTCTTCGTCCACCTCTTCTTTGAGCATCTTGTGCTCCTTCTGAACATCGGCCAACTGCTGAGTGAGGACATCGATCCGGCTCCGGTTCTCCACCAGCTTTCCATACCGGATCTCAGCCACTCTTTCGAGCTCGCCTCGCCTCTCAGCATTTTGCTCCTCACTCTTTAGGTTGTCCGCCTCCTCCTTCAGCCTGTTGATCGAATCGATCAGCTCTTTTTCCCTGTTCCAGCGCAGCTTCAGGGGTTTGCTCTGTTCTTGCAGACCGGCCAGTTCTTTGTTTAGGCTCTCTAATTTTCCCTTGGCACTTCTGTCTTTCTCTTTTTTGAGTGCCTGTTTTTCAATCTCGAGCTGAGTGATGCGGCGTTCCAATTCATCGATCTCTTCCGGCATGCTGTCGATCTCGATCCGGATGCGGGCGGCGGCCTCATCGATGAGGTCGACGGCCTTGTCCGGGAGCTGCCGTCCCGTGATATACCGGTTGGAGAGAGTGGCGGCCGCAACCAGGGCCGCGTCCTTTATCTCAACTCCGTGATGGACTTCGTACTTTTCCTTCAAGCCCCGTAGAATAGAGATCGTCTCCTCCACAGAAGGCTCTCCTACAAAGATCTGCTGAAAGCGTCTTTCCAAAGCGGCATCTTTTTCGATGTATTTTTTATATTCATTCAAGGTTGTCGCGCCAACGCAGCGGAGTTCCCCACGGGCCAGGGACGGCTTCAACATGTTGGAGGCATCCACAGCTCCTTCGGACGCACCCGCTCCGATGATAGTGTGGAGCTCATCGATGAAAAGGATGATCCCACCCTGTGACTCTTTGACCTCTTTCAGGACAGCTTTCAAACGATCCTCGAACTCCCCCCGGTACTTGGCTCCGGCCAGCAAAAGACCGATATCCAACGCCACGATCCGTTTATCTTTTAAAAGTTGGGGGACATCCCCATTCGCGATGCGTTGGGCCAAGCCTTCAACGATAGCGGTCTTCCCCACCCCGGCCTCACCGATCAGCACCGGATTATTTTTGGTGCGTCGGGAGAGGATCTGGATGACTCTGCGGATCTCGTCTTCCCGCCCGATCACGGGATCCATCTTTCC
>JAUWSR010000308.1 GCA_030609975.1 Acidobacteriota bacterium
ATTCAGTGTCCAATAAAAATCAGGAAGCGGCCAAATACGGACGTATCGACTACATCTGCAGCAAACCCCTGGATCCGGAAGAGCTTTTCCGCACGGTCAATTTTCTGATGTCTCAGAGATCTCTTGAAAAACGGACATCCATGCGTGTGACTCTCACCAGCTCTGAGGACATCCAGATCGAAGCGGGCAATGCGCAGGAAGCCAAGCTTGTGAACATTAGTGAAAACGGTATGTTTCTCAGAACTTCCTCCTTTTTTCCCAAGGGTTCTGCGCTGCCTTTTAAAATCACACTTCCTGACGGACGTCAATACAATCTGCAGGGACGGATTATCCGTCAGGACCTTAAACAGGGAGGAATCGGCGTTGAATTCCAGGCCGTCGATGATAGAAGCCGCCATTCTATCCTCCAGTTCCTTTCCGAGTACGTTACACTGCGTGACCTTGGCGAGTTGAAAGTACGGTATCCTTTCTTAAACACCAACCATATGGTCCTGTTTACAGATAAGGACAAGATCGAATCGCTCATGTGCCAGGCCATGAAACCGGATTTCGAGATTGTCGCCATCCATGTCCGAACAAAACAGCCGGAAATCCTCAGATTATCCGATCTGAACGCGCCTCTGTTCTGTACGCTTTCAGGAAAGGACCTGCACGTCAAATTCAAGACCTCGGACCTCATCTTTGTCTCTTTCCAGATCGGTTACGCCACTTACAATTTCGAATCTATGGTGTCACGGATCGCCTCGGATGGAAAAAACCTGATCTGCATCTATCCCAAAGTCATGTTCTATTCGGAAAAACGGGCGGTCCAGCGCATCCAGCCTTGTGATGACCTGAATCTGGAAATTTCACTCCCTTCGCCTTTCCAGGGAGAGGTTAGGGGAGAGATCACAGACATCAGCCGTGAAGGCGTGGGGTTTGTGACGAACTCCCAAAATCCGACCCTCTTGATAGGAACTCCGCTGGATACGCTGAAGATTTGGAAAGATGAAACTCTACTCTGGGAAGAGACGGGGGAGGTGCGGAACGTCACACGTATTGACCAAAACGGCAGAAGCAGCCTCCGGTACGGCATCCAGTTCGGCATCGGCCGGATGAGCATCCAGTCCATTCAGGCGCCAAGTGTTAAATTCCCATTGGATGAACGCCGCTATTCTGCATCTACAACAAATCCAAAAGACCGAAATTCACGGCCGCGTTCAAACCAGCCGACCGACTATACGCCTCAAGTCATCCGCTTGGAAAACGATAAGGGAGAGGAGCTTGTCGGTCTATTAAACACGTCTATGCCGCTGCAGGGAGAGCCCACTCCGGTGGTATTGATCCCTCCAGCCTTTGGCAAAACAAAAGAAACGCTGTTTGGTTTGGCTTTGACCATCATCCAGAATTTTCAGGACCTGGGCAAACCGGTCGCGGTCATACGCTACGACGGCATCCGTAGAAAAGGAGAAAGTTTTAAAGATCCTGAAGCCTCAGAGCCTCCCTTTGAAATGGTCAATGCCAGCCTCAGCCAGGGGGCTAAAGATATAAAGGCCGTTCTCGACTGGCTGGAACATAACTCTCAGATAAAGGCCACTTCTATCACTCTGGTCACATTGTCCCTCTCCGCTCTGGAGGCTCGGATTGCCCTGCGTGATGAAGTTTGCCGAAAAAAAATCAACTACTGGATTTCCTGCGTGGGAACGTTGGAGTTCAGAAACCTGATGAACCGGGTTAACTGCGGGTTGGATTTGCTGGAGCAGTATCAAATTGGGATCGATCTGGGGGTCATCCCTATTCTGGGAAATCTGATCGACATGGTCCCCTTTGCCTCGGATGTGGTGGCTAACGAAGTCGCTTCCCTCGATCAAGCACGAAAGGATATGCGCCATCTCGATCTGCCAATCACATGGATTTACGGTGAGTTTGACAGCTGGGTGCTGCCGGAATTCGTACGCGATGTCATGAGCATCAAAGTTAATGCACAGCGCGAAGCCATCTCCCTACCCATCGGGCATACGGCTCGAACTTCAAAAGAAGCAATCAGTATGTTTTGCCTGATCTTCTCCCTCATTCACCGTACCCTCTACCAGGAAATGCTTCCGGCGCGGATTCCTACAAAAGCCGATATGGAGTTTATGCGGCGTGCCGAGAAGGACCGCCTTCCTCCCAGGAAATTAAAAAACCGAAAAAAATACTGGCAGCGCTATCTGGTTGGAGAAGACAATTGTTTGGGTTTCGATGTGATGGCCCTCTCTGACGACTATTTTCAGTTGATGGAGGATCAGATAAGGGCCCTGCAGCTCAAGCCGCAGGACCGGCTGCTCGACCTGGGGGGTGGAACGGGAAACATGATCGAACACTTGATGAAGAGCGAAGGACCACTTCCCCAACATATCACAATCGCGGATTTGATTCCGGAGGCGATGATCCAGGCCTCCTCGAAGTTGGTTTCCCGGTTCGATGTCCTGCAGGAGCCGGGAAGGTTCTCTCTGCTCTGCGTGGACGCCGAACTCAACCGTTTTCTTCCTGTACGGAGTTTCTTGAACGGTGAGATCGGAAATTTTGTGGAGTTGGCCGACAGAATCGAGAGTTTGGATCTAAAGAGTGCCCACAAGATCCATGAGGCCTATTCCCCGCGGCTGCACCGCATCCTCCGGGGAGATCCCGTAACACCGGAGTTGGAATACTGGATGAAGAGCCGTTTCGAACTCCCTGAGTACAAAATTATCCTGGATTTTAATGAGGCGGCAAAGTATGTGCGCGGGCTGCTGACATCAAAACCCGAGTTTCGAAAACTGGTGTTCAGTGGGGATCTAAACACAAATCCTCATCTTCCGTTCCAATCGGGATGTTATAATAAGATCATCATGAGCCTGGTCCTGTCCTATATCTTTAATCCTCTTGAGACGCTTAAGGATCTGAGGAGAATCATCAGCCCGGGAGGGCTGCTCGTGCTCTCCAGCATGCAGCCGGATACGGATGCCTCAGGGTTGTTCATGAGGATTCTGACCAAGATCGAAGCCATGCCGGAGGAAGCCCTCCCCCCACAATGGCCAAAACCGCGCCTACTCGATTCCCTGCGCTCTTTTTTAAACGATGCGCAGGCTCTGGTGGATCTGGAAGAAGCAGGTACTTTTGATTTCTTCGATCCGGAGAAACTGTCCGACCTGCTGGAGGAATCCGGATGGGATCAAATCCGGTCCATCCCGACCTTCGGCAGCCCTCCTCAGGGATATATCGTTATAGCTTCACCGAGAGAGAACTATGTCTGATTCATCTAAAAGTTTTGAAGAACGTCTGTACACCGAATACAATTTGGCTGGACGTGTCAAACTCATCATTATCTTGAGTGGGATTTTGTATCCGGCCTTCCTGATCCTGGATGCCATATATGCGGCACAGTTTTTTCAAATTTTCTTGATCATACGACTGGTGGTTGTGGCCGCACACCTGGTTCTGTTCTATATATGCACCCGTATTTCCATAAACCGGGGTTTTGTCAATGTTGCTATTATGCTTGCTATCTTCGATGTGGTAGGCATTGCTGTGATGATCTATTTTCTGGGCGGATTTGCCACTGTCTATGTGCAGGGTCTGTACATCATCATCATGGGTTTGGCCGTCGCGGTCCCGCTGTCTTTCAGGGTTAATCTTCGCCTGTATGCAATGATCTGGGCGTGTTATGCTGTCCCCAGCTTCCTCAACATGCCGTCGGGAAGGTGGCAGGATGTGTTTAGCAACCTGTTC
>JAUWSR010000322.1 GCA_030609975.1 Acidobacteriota bacterium
AGAAATGGCACCCCGGCTGTCAGCCCATCGTGATGAGATCAACCTCAATCAGAAGTTGTTTGAGCGGGTAAAAGCAGTGTATGAACAGCGCGAAGAAATCTCTCTCACCGATGAGGAGTCCTATATACTCGAAAATGTCTACAAAGGGTATGTACGCAGTGGAGCGGAACTGGATGAAACAGACAAAACCAAGCTTAAAGAGATCAACCAGGTGATGTCAAAGCTTAGTGTTCAGTTCAGTCAAAATGTTTTGGCGGAGACCAATGATTTTAAACTTGTGATTGAAAATGAGACGGATTTAGTCGGTCTGCCGGAAGCATCGATCTCGGATGCTGCCGCCGTGGCAAAAAATGCGGGATTGGAAGGCAACTGGGTTTTTACGACTCAGAAACCCAGCATGCTCCCGTTTCTGCAGTATTCTGAAAAACGTGATCTGCGGGAAAAGATCTATTGGGCCTATACTCACAGAGGAGATAACGACAACGAATTCGACAATAAAAAGGTCCTTTCGGAGCTGATCAAGCTGCGCGTTGAACGTGCGAATCTGCTCGGTTATAGGTCTTATGCCGACTATGTGCTGGAAATACGGATGGCCAAAACTCCCCAGAATGTCTATGACCTGCTGAACCGGCTTTGGGATGCATCTCTTCCCATTGCTAAAAAGGAAGCGAAAGAGCTGCAGGCCATAATCGACAGGGAAGGGGGAGACTTCAAGCTGGCTTCCTGGGACTGGTGGTTTTACGCGGAGAAGCTGCGCAAAGAAAAATACGCACTCGACGATACGGAACTGCGCCCCTATTTTGTGCTGAACAACGTCCGGGATGGAGCCTTCTGGGTCGCCACTCAACTCTACGGATTGACTTTTGAGGAACTTCAGGGGATGCCTTTGCCGCATCCGGCTGCCCAGGTCTTTGAGGTCAAACATGCTGATGGATCTCATTGTGGAGTTCTTTACATGGATTTCCATCCCAGGGAGAGCAAAAGGGGCGGGGCTTGGTGCGGGACTTATCGGAGCCAGAGCCGTAAATATGGTGAATTCATCACTCCGGTAGTGAACCTGGTGTGCAATTTCTCTAAACCTGTGGGCGACAATCCGGCCATGCTCACACTGGAGGAGGTGGGTACGCTTTTTCACGAATTTGGACATGCTTTGGATGGCCTGCTGTCGAACATCACCTATGGCATGACCTTCCGGACTTCTGATTTCTCGGAACTGCCCTCTCAGATCATGGAACATTGGGCTTCGGAACCAACGGTCGTCAAACATTACGCCAAGCATTATCAAACCGGCGAAACTATCCCCGACAACTTGATTGCAAAGATCGAGAACAGCGGTTTGTTCAATCAGGGATTCATCACGGTTGAATACCTGGCAGCCTGTCTGCTGGATATGAAATACCACACCCTCACAGAGCCTCAAGACCTTGACATTGATCAATTCGAGCAAGAATTTATTGAGGAGACAGGTCTTATTCCTGAGATCGTCTCCAGATATCGGAGCACGTACTTCACTCACATCATGAGTTCACTATATATTGCCGGTTATTACGGCTATATCTGGTCTGGTGTTTTGGACTGTGATGCTTTCGAGGCTTTCAAAGAAACGAGCCTTTTCGACCAAAAGACGGCGAATGCTTTTAAAATCCATATATTAGAGAAGAATGGAACGGCAGACTACATGTCCATGTATGTGAACTTCCGGGGCCGCGAACCCAAGATCGAACCCTTGCTGAAGAAACGAGGCTTGCTCTAATTTAGGCTGGTTAACCGGAGAGTCATGTCTACCTAGATGCGTAGACTAATAGGGAATGGAAATCATCGATATCACAGAAAAGCATGAACCGCTATATTTTCTTTGTCTTGAGGATTGGAGCGATGAACTTAAGGAAGCCGGCGACCACAAAGAGGAATGGTACAACAAAGTCAAAGACAAAGGGCTGGGAGTCAAATTAGCCGTAGACGATAGGGGAGAGGTGGGAGGAATGATCCAGTACATGCCGATAGAGCACACCCATGTCGAGGGAAAAGACCTATATTTTATACACTGCATCTGGGTGCATGGACACAAAAAAGGAAGGGGCAACTTTCAAAAAAAAGGAAGGGTGTCCTGGGGCATCTCAATGCCTTTTTGGATGAAAGCGTCGTGGTTTAAAAGGCATGGATACAAGAAAGTGGACAAGGATGGGATGGCCATTCTATTGTGGAAGCCTTTTGTAGAGGATGCCGTGCCCCCACAATGGATAAAAGAGAAGAAAATACCGGAAAAAGTTTCCGGAAGGGTCACAGTCTCAGCATTTAAAAACGGCTGGTGTGCTGTTCAGAATTTAGCATATGAACGTGCCAAGCGAGCAGCCGCTGAATTAGGTGATAAGGTTGAATTCCGTGAATATAACACCTTTGATAAAGACGTGTTTAATGAATGGGGAATTGTTGATGCCTTATTTATCGATGATAAACGTGTCAGAACAGGCCCGCCACCTTCCTATGAGAAAACAAAGAAGATTATTAAAAAAAAGATTTAGATTTGCCTTACTGTAGTTTTCGGCGCCACCAGGTAGCCAGAACTGATCCGGAAATATTCATCCAAGGACCGAATATCGCAGGGGCCAGGGCTGCACTGGCGCTCTTTAGAACATCCATGGCAATGCCGGAGGCCATCCCTCCATTTTGCATGCCGACTTCGAAGCCCACGGTCCGACAGGAACTCTCATCCAATTTTGCTGCCCGGGCCCCCCAGTATCCGAGAACATAGCCGATGAAGTTGTGGATGATCGCCGCAGCAATAAGCGCTAATCCTACGGTCA
>JAUWSR010000008.1 GCA_030609975.1 Acidobacteriota bacterium
AAGCCCAAAAAGGATTAAAAAGCAATGCTGGAAAGGCCAAAGGGACTTATTGCCGAAAAGTGAATATTATGGACCACAATGGTCATTCGTGGCCAAAAAGTGACATTGGATTCCGATCTTGCAGAGCTGTATAGTGTTGAAACAAGACGCCTTAACGAACAAATCCATCGGAACATTGATAAATTTCCAGAAGATTTCATGTTCCAATTGACCAAAGAGGAGCTCGACAGCTTGAAATACATCGGGAATTGCTATAAAGTTCTATTTTTTGAAGAAAGTTTCCAGTTTTAGGAAGTTTTTGATTGAAGCTATCGTCTAATAAATCTCATTCCAGTTATAATTAGAGGAGGACCATTGCGACAATGGCCCTTATGAAAATCTGCAAGGAGGAGGAGAATATGAGGAGTGTTTTAAGATTATTGGCCGCTGTCTGCCTGCTGTTGTTTCTCTGTGTTTTCATCGGCACAACAGCTCAATCAGATCCTACCAGCGGTTACCGCAATCACCAGGCTCTCACTCAAGCCATACGGCAGCTGGCTCAGCAGAATCCCCAGATCACCAAACTGATCTCGATCGGAAAAAGCCTTAAAGGCCGGGATATCTGGCTGCTGCAGGTCAGCGGGAGCAAAGGGCCAGAGCCTGAAACAAAACAAGCTCTGCTGATCTGTGGAAACCTGGAGGGGGATCATCTGATCGGAAGTGAGGTGGCTTTAGGCATCGCCGGTCAATTGATAAACGGTTACGGGAAGGACGATAAGATCACTGCAACCTTGGATAAACGTACCTTTTACATCGTCCCTCGTCTCAATCCTGACGGCGCCGAGTTGTTTTTCAATCAGGTCCGGTACGAGTACTCCGGCAACCTAAAATCCCGAGATGAGGATTACGATTGGGTGGCGGATGAAGACGGCCCTGAAGACCTGAACGGGGATGGGATGATCACCATGATGCGTGTGAAGGACAAAGAGGGTGATTGTTACATCGACAAAAAAGATCCTCGCCTCATGAAAAAGAAAAAAGCAGATACACCTCTGGATCAGCTCTATACGCTCTACCCGGAAGGCGTCGATAATGACGGCGACGAATTGTACAATGAGGACGGTCCGGGCGGCTTCAATATCAACCGTAATTTTCCCCACAATTTTGGCTATAAGACCAAGGGTGTGGGAGTTTATCCTGCCTCAGAAGCAGAGACGCGGGCTCTGATCGACTTTATGACCAAATATATCCCGGAATCCAAGAATCAGCCCCACCGGAATGTCTGCGGTGTCTTGGTATTTTCCAAGTTCGACAATCTTGCCGCAGGAACCGGGATCGAGGGCGGCACGCCCACCTTCCCACAGCCGTCTCAAGCAGCCACGGCTGCAGGCGGGCCAACGCGGATGATGTTCATGTTTGGCCGCCGAGGTCAGCAGGAAGCACCGCGGCCCCGGCCCACCGATCCTCAACCGAAAAAGACCAATGCCCAAGACGAATCCATGTTCAAAAGTGTCAGCACCAAGTACAAAGAACTCACAAAGATCAAGAGTGCCCAATCCGAAAAACCTGTCGGATCGCTTATGGAATGGGCCTATTTCCAATTCGGTGTTCCGGCCTTTTCAGCCAACCTCTGGTCTCTGAGACAAGAAACTCCTGCACGGCCACAGGCTAAAAAGCCAGCTCAGAAACCGGCCGGAACCGGTCAGACCGCCACTCCGGACCGCGCGGCGATGATGCGTCAGATGATGGCGGGTGGCGGAGCAGGAGGAGGACGCCCAACAGCGTCAGCCTCATCCAATAACGATGATAAATGGCTGAAATGGATAGACGACAAGAACGAGGGTAAAGGCTTTGTAGCTTGGACCAAATACAATCACAAGCAGTTGGGCGAGGTCGAGATCGGCGGTTTTGTTCCCTATCTCCGGGTCAACCCACCACCAGAACAGATAGAGGAACTGAGCCGGAGCCATACGGATTTTGCTCTGTATCTAGCCTCACAGTTTGCCGAGATCACCCTGGAGGGAGTGAAGGTCAAGAAGCTATCCTCCGGACTGTTCGAGCTAAAGCTCACACTCCACAACCAGGGCCAATTCCCCTATGCCACAGCCATGGGACAACGAGCCCGCAGCATCAATCCCATCGTGCTTCAGCTGAAATTCGAAAATGATGACGATATGCAGCTCTTCGGAGGCAGCAAACGGATCGACGTGCGTTCGTTGAAGATGGATGAAGAGAAAGAATACAAATGGATCATCATCTCACCCCCAGGCAAACAGGTCGACATCTCCCTCTATGCCCGCAGTGGCGGAGGGAAAATGCTCAAACAGGTCGTGCTGAAATAGAAGGAGATGAAGATGAAAAACGAAATTAAAAACACTTTAAAAACAACTATTGCTGGTATCCTGATCTTTGTTTTGGGCGCCTCTCTCATCGGAGCACAGGACTTCTTTCCGCGAAAATGGAACACACGCAAGGTCAACCTAAGCTTCAATCACTATTACGACTGGCAGGAAGTGGAAGCGGCCCTGAAAACTCTGGAGAAAGCCTATCCCAAGTTCCTGAAAGTCCGCTCCATCGGAAAATCCTTTCAGGGGCGTGAAATCTGGTACATGACCATCAACAATCCCGATACAGGCGCCGAGATGGACAAATGCGCCATGTACATAGATGCCAATATCCACGGCAATGAAGTCCAGGGCGGAGAGATCGGTCTCTACACCATCTGGTACTTGATGGAAAACTACGCCTTCAACGACTATATACGACAGCTTGTGGATGAACGTGTCTTCTATATCTTCCCTTCGGTCAATCCCGATGGACGCGATCTCTGGCTGCATAAAGGCGGCTCAGCCCGTTCCGGCCAAGTCCCCATGGACAGTGATAACGACGGTCTTTACGACGAAGATGGCCCGGAGGATATTGACAAAGACGGAGAAGTCGGCTCCATGTACATCAAGGTCGAGCCCGGGAAAGGCACGCACCGCCTGAGCAACAAGGGAGACCGCCTGGTCGCCATTAAAAAGAACATCGAAGGCAAACCCGATGAGCTTGGCGACTACAAATACATCGGTAGTGAGGGCCTCGACAACGACGGTGACGGCCGCTACAACGAAGACGGCGGCGGTGGTTATGATCCCAACCGTGACTGGGGCTGGTTCTGGCAGCCGGGCTACATCCAGAGTGGAGCGGGTCACTACCCCTTCACCTGGCCCGAATCTCAAGTCACACGGGACTTCTTTTACGCTCACCCCAATATCGCCGGGGTTCAGGCCTTTCACAACACAGGCGGTATGCTCCTGAGAGGACCGGGTGCCGAACTGGCCGGAGAGTATGCTGCTTCCGACCTGGCCGTCTACGATGAGATCGGCAACAAGGGTGAGAAGATCATCGAAGGCTACAACTACATGATTCTCTGGTCCGAGCTCTATCCGGTTTGGGGAGGATTCATCGATTTTACCCATGATATGATGGGCATCTACTCCTTCTCCAACGAGCTGTGGTCGTCGCGTTCGGACCTTGACGGCGATGGAGAGGTCAGCGAAGAAGAAGACGAATTCTTTGATAAATACATCGATATGGACAGCAAAGCCATCCGCATGCACGAGATCGATCATCCCCAGTTGGGTAAGGTCACCATCGACCGCGACATTACCAAATTGAGCGGACGCGTTCCCCCCAGCTGGTTAATCGAGGAGATGTGTCACCGCAACATGGCTTTCTGCCTGCTGCATGCCTGGGAGATGCCGCTGCCCGTGATAAAAAAAGTGAGCGCTGAAAAGCTAGAGGGCAACCTTTACCGTGTGAAAGTGGCGCTTTACAACGAACGTTTGATGCCCACGTTGTCCGCAGCCGCGGTTACCAACCTGGTGCAGCGGCCCGACATCCTCTCGATAGAGGGCAACGTCAAAGTACTGGCCGCAGGAGTCGACCAAAGTGCCTCCCTGCCATCCGGGATCCCCAGGCGTTTTATGCGATTTATGCGCATGCGGCCCGGCGGAGGCTCACTGACCTATATCGACCAAAAAGACCTCAAAAATCTCAAGCTGACATCAGGAATACGCGGTCGCAGTGACGTCGAATACCATTTCTTGGTCGAGGGGAAGGGCAATATCACCATAAATCTTGACTGCGTCAAGGGCGGTAAACAAAGCAAGAGTATCGCCCTGCAGTAGAAGCAACTAGCCGAGAATAGACAATATTTTCTGCAGAGCTGCTGAATAGTTCGGCAGCTCTGCAGAAATTGCCTTAGTTCTTTCCGCACACAATTTTCGAGTCTCGACTCAACCTTTTGCCCTGTGTTTTCGTCTTATTAAACGAAAACACAATTATTACGTAAAATAGATATGTAGGGACCGTTGTCTCAACGGTCCATGATTGTGTAGGGACCGACGGCTCGGTGGTCCACCTTAATACTAGAGAAAGAGATGAATAAAAAGGTCGCACTCGTTATCCTCCTGCTCCTGCTGCCTCTGTTCTTAGCTGCTGCTCGACCTACCCCAACCAAGCGTATCTACACCGCTCAACGCATCATTCCCGAACCACCCGTGATCGATGGTGTTTTGAACGATCTCATCTGGGAACAGCCGGAATGGTCCGGAGATTTTATCCAGCGCCAGCCTTACGAGGGGAAAGACCCCTCTCAAGATACCGTTTTCAAAATCTTGTACGATGATAAAAACCTGTATGTGGCCATCCGTGCCTATGATTCCGAACCCGACAGAATAGAACGCCGTTTGTCTCGCCGCGACACTCTGGATGGGGATTGGGTGGAGATCAATATCGACAGCTACTTCGACAAACGCACGGCTTTCTGTTTCGGTGTCAACGCCGCTGGCGTCAAAAAAGACATGCTCATGTCTAATGATGGGCAAATCCAGGACATCAACTGGGATCCCATCTGGCACGTAAAAACCTCAAGCGATAACAAGGGTTGGATAGCGGAGATGAGTATCCCTTTATCCCAGCTGCGTTTTTCGAACACTGAGGACAAAACCTGGGGGCTTCAGGTCATGCGCAATTTTTTCCGCAGGCAGGAACTCTCGAATTGGCAGCACATTCCCCGCGACGCTCCAGGCTGGGTGCATCAGTTTGGAGAGCTTCACGGGATCAACAGCATCAAACCTCCCCGGCAGATCGAATTGGTCCCTTATGCCTTGGGAAAGCATCAGGCCTTTCCCGCTGAAGAGGGCAATCCCTTTGTCACCGGCAGCCTCACAGATTTTATGGGAGGCCTGGACGGAAAATTGGGACTCACCTCCGATCTGACCATGAATTTCACACTCAATCCCGACTTCGGTCAGGTGGAAGCAGATCCTTCCGTGGTCAATCTCACCGCCTATGAAACCTATTACGAAGAAAAGCGTCCTTTCTTTATCGAAGGCCGCAACCTCCTCAGCTTTCCCATCATGATCGGCGACGGTGAAGCCTCCAGCGACAACCTTTTTTACACCCGCCGGATCGGAGCTCAACCCCACCGCGTAGTATATAATCAAGAAAACCGTTTCGTGCACAATCCGGATTTCACGTCCATTTTGGGCGCGTTCAAATTGACAGGGAAAACCCGCAGCGGTGTCTCCATCGGGGTTGTCGACAGCTTGACCTCAGCCGAATTTGCCCAGATCAGCAATTTTGGAGACCGGTCCCGAGAGCCGGTTGAGCCCTTGACCAATTTTTTCGGTCTCCGTCTCCAGAAAGACTACAATCAGGGAAAAACCTACATCGGCACTATGGCCACGGCCACCAACCGCAATCTCAAAGATCCCACGCTCAACTTTTTGCATGATGCCGCCTACAGCGGAGGCCTCGACTTCTCTCACTCCTGGAAAGATCGGACCTATTTCGTAGAGGCCAAACTTGTGTTCAGTCATGTGCGGGGATCACAGGAAGCGCTGCTGCTCACACAAAAGTCTCCTCTGCGCTACTTTCAGCGTCCGGATGCCACACATATCACGCTTGATCCTAACCGGACTTCCATGACAGGACATGGCGGCACGGCTTACGCCGGCAAGTTCGGCAACGGACACCTCAGTTACATGGCAGGGGTCACCTGGCGCTCGCCCGGCCTGGAATTGAACGACATGGGCTATCAACGCCTGGCTGACAACATCATGCAGTGGACCTGGGCTGCCTACAGGATCTGGGAACCGTTTTTCATATTTCGGGATGTCAACATCAATTTCAATCAGTGGCGGGGTTGGGATTTCAGCGGCGGCAATATCTTTGACGGTGGTAATACCAGCTTCAACTCGCAGCTCAAGAATTATTGGCGCCTCGGTTTTGGTTTAAACCGGCAATTTGAATCCCTCTCCCCCTCCGCCCTGCGGGGCGGACCCTCGCTTCGCTCTCCCGGGGGGTGGAACCTGTTTTATTCCACAAGCACGGATACACGGAAAAAGCTGCGCTTTATTTTGAGCAGCAGTCAATTCTGGGGCGATCAAGACAATTCACGTTCACAGAGCCTTTCCTTTGGTTTCACCTTCCAGCCCAGCAACGCCCTGAACATCACCGTCCTGCCTACCTATGCTCTCAATACGCGCAAGCTGCAGTACGTAACCACACGAGATTTCAACGGCAACGATCGCTACATCATGGGGCGGATCGACCAAAAAACCCTGGCTCTCACTCTACGGCTCAACTACAGTATCACTCCGGACCTCTCCATCCAATTCTACGGACAGCCATTTGTCTCAGCGGGCAATTACAACGACTTCAAACACATAATCCAACCGCGGGCAGACGTTTATACGGATCGCTATTTACTCTATTCAGCAGAGCAGCTCAGTTATGACGCCGACTCAAATTTCTATCAGGTTGATGAAAACCAGAACGGGGAGACCGACTACAGCTTCTGGAATCCCAACTTTAACTTCCTGGAATTTCGCTCCAATCTGGTTATCCGCTGGGAGTACCGCCCCGGCTCGGCCGTTTTTATTGTCTGGTCGCAGGGACGGACCGGATATGATTACCGGGGCGACTTTTCCTATCAGAGCGACATGCAGCGCCTCCTCGACCACCCCGCCCACAACGTCTTCCTCGTCAAGTTCTCCTACTGCTTCCAACTGTAGTTGGGGACAGTCCCCGAGACTTGTTGTAAATAATAGACTTAGGGACAAATAACCGGCTTAATGGGGCTTAGATTCAGGTTTTAAGCCCTGAAAACTTCAATTTAAGCACATGGTGGGAATCAATCAAGAAATCGCCTGGGTCACAGCCCGACTATGACTTCGACTAAAGAAACCCAAAGCTAAAAAAAGCCCCAATCCCATAAGATTGATCACAATTTCTCTCGGCCAAAACAAGGCAAGTGCCGATCCCGCTACCAGCAGCCGAAAATAGAGACCCTCCTGCCTGAACATAAATCCTGTGAAAGAGACAGTTAATGCATAGAGGCCAACAAGAGCAAAGGCAAACACATAGAGGCGCTGACTCCAGCCTCCACTGATCAATCCGGTGTAAGCAAAGAGCAGAGGCATAATATACAAGCCCTTGGCAAGTTTCCAGGAGGTGAAGCCCGTGGCCATGGGACGGGATCCGGAAATAGAAGCGGCCGCAAAAGAAGCCAAACAGACCGGAGGAGTTACGTTGGAATCCTGAGAAAGCCAGAACACGACCATGTGCGCGGCCAGAAGCGGCACGCCCATGGTGGTAAGTGCCGGCACTGTAAGGATGGCGATCATGATATAGGCCGCCGTGACCGGGAGCCCCATACCTCAGAGCAAAGAAGCGGCCGCGATAAGAACCAGAGCTAACAAAAGGGATTGTCCCGACCAATCCACTACCAACTGTGAGAAGGTGATGGATATTCCGGTCATATTGATAACGCCGACAATGATCCCGGACGCTACCAGGAGGACGCCGGTCATGATCATATTCCGGGTTCCCAAAGCTAAAGCATCCAGGATATCACGGCCATTCATCTTGCGCCGGCTCAACCAGGAGGACAAAACCACCGCGAGTATAGAAAAGCCGGCGGCGTAAGTCGGAGTAAAATCCGCTATCAACATGCCTATCAGGAAAAGGATGGGGATAAAAAAGTGCAGCCCGTCCCGGACAATTTTCCCCAGAGGTTCATTCTCGATAGACTCTGATTGGCCGAGTTTATTTTTTTTGGCCTCAAGATATACATAAAAGGCCACGGAGGAAAAATACAAGACGGCAGGAAGCAAAGCAGCGCCGATTATGACCATGTAGGGTATCTGAGTCCACTGGGACATGATAAAGGCACCTGCACCCATGATAGGGGGCATCAGCTGTCCCCCCGTCGAGGCGGCACTCTCCACCGCTGCCGCAAAACGCGGAGAGTAACCGGATTTTTTCATCAGGGGGATCGTGATGGCACCGGTAGAGACCGTATTGGCCACAGCGCTTCCTGAGATCGTCCCCATAAGGCCAGATGAAAAAACCGCGACCAATCCTGGACCGCCTGTGAGCTTACGGGTTAAACTGCGCGCCAATTTAATGATGAAGTCGCCTCCCCCCGATCGCAAAAGGAAAGCCGCGAACAGGACGAACATGAAAACATAGGTAGAGGAGATGGAAGCGATCATGCCAAACAGGCCTTCATCTGTGAAGTACATCCGGTAGAGCACACGGCTGAGATTCATCCCCCGAAAGCCAAAAATACCTCCCAAGTGGCTGCCCCACCAGAGCACGTAACTCAGGAGAAGTATCGCCAGGATAGGGATGACGTAGCCCGAAGTCCTACGTGTCAATTCCAAGGTCAATAGCAGCGCCAAAGCCGCAAACACCAGGTCCATCATAACGGGGACTTCGTTCCGGTTGTGCAGAGCTTCCTCGAAAAAGATCAGATAGAGGCTGGACGCCAGAACCAGGCCGGCCAGAACCATCCCCCATCTGGATACGTTTTCTTCGCTTTTTTTTCTCCGGAAGGCTGGGTACAATAAAAAACCCAAGGCTCCCAAAAGGCCCAGATGCAGGCTGTTCCTCCATAATTCGCTCAGGTTACCAAAGGTGTTGGCCCAGATATGGAAGACCGCTACTGCGGCTGCAAACCAGGTTATGAATTTCTGAAATAGATCCACCGGAGTATTTTTCACTAGGTTATAGATACCCCAGGGAAACCAGAAAATACAAGTGTAAATTATCTGGGATTCGATTTACCCTATTTCAGTCGTGCAGGGATATCCAATCCTTTTTCTTGATAATAACGGAGAGCACCGGGATGCAGCGGCAAGGAAAATCCATCCACCGCTTTCTCCAAAGCCTTGGATTTTGTTGCCTGGTGGATCTGTTGGAGATAATCCAAATTGTCGTACAGGGTCTTCACGATCCGGTAAACGTTTTCCTCGGAGATATCTTCATGCACGACCAGCAGATTGGGTTGCGATATGAGCTCCAGGTCCTCCTCCTGTCCGGGATAGGTGCCAGCCTTGAGGATGGCCCTTCTCCAGACTGCATAGAGCCCATTCACGGACTCCAACTGGCTGTCGCTGAATTCCAGGATCTTGAGATTCTTACTCCCCATGGCAGCATAGGCCTGGGTTATAGCACTGGCGGGGGGCCCTGCCGGAATATTCATGCCTGAGATACGCCCATTCTGCAAAGCCTGAGCCGAGGGCGTATATCCCATATACTTGAGCTTGAAATCTTTGTCAGGGCTAAATCCTAAACCCTCAAGGATAACTCGCCCTGAGATCTCGGTCCCAGACCCTCTGCGGCCGATGGAGAAGTTTTTTTTGCTAAGATTCACAAAATCCGACATATCCCCGGATTGAGCATACTTAGCCTGAATGACAAAATGTTCGACATTGTCCCAGAGGACGGAAACCGACCGCAGGTACTTTTGAGGGATCCCCTGATACCGCCCCCTTCCCTGCCACGCCATTGCCCCATACAAACCCTGGATGATGGCCAGATCCGCCTCCCGGTTATCCAGGAGCTGCAGGTTCTCCCCTGATCCGGCAGAGCTGATGGCAGTCATAGAGATACCCGCCTTCTCCCCCAGATTCTTGGAGATGAGTGTAGCAATGGCGACCCCCACAGGATAGTAGGTCCCACCCGTAGTGGCAGTGGCCAAGATCAAACGTGTTTTCTGAGGCTGGGGAAAAGCACCGCTGCTTAAACCTGCAGCCAACAAAACGAGAAAAAGAACAAGAGCAATTGTTCGTTTCATATTATGATAAAGGAGCAAGGGTAAGTCACCTGGATTGCCCCTAACCAGCTAATCATCCAGGGCATGCACCAGAAGTCCACTCCGAAGCTTAGGTTCAAACCAGGTGGTTTTAGGCGGCATCACCTGCCCCGAATCAGCGATCTTCATCAATTCCTGGATGGAAGTGGGATACATGGCAAAAGCCACCTGGAATTTGTCGCTGTCCACCAATTTCACAAGCTCGGCCATCCCCCGGATCCCTCCAATGAAATCGATATCATTGCTGGTGCGGGGGTCGGTAATGCCGAAGAAGGGGCTGAGCAGATTGTTCTGGAGATAGGAGATATCCAGGCTACCAACAGGATCGTCAAAATCCACTCGCTCGCTCTTTATGATCAGCTTATGCCAATTCCCTTCAAAATACATTCCGATCTCCCCCTTCTGTTGGGGTTTATTGGGTTCCGGCCCGATTTTTTCTACAGTAATATTTTCGCCTAACGCTTGAAAGAGTTCTTCACTTGTGTGCCCGTGCAAATCCTTCAACACCCGATTATAATCCATGATGTTCAACTGATAATCCGGAAACAGGACGGCCAGAAAAAAATTGTATTCTTCATCGCCGGTGTGGTTTGGATTTTCGCCTTTACGCTTATTGGCAACTTTAGCGGCGGAAGCCGAACGGTGGTGCCCGTCGGCCACATAAAGGTATTCGAGACCGGCAAACTCTGCCACTAAAGCGTCAGCCACATCGTCATCTTCCACGATCCAAAGCGTATGGCCGATCCCATCCTCCGCCTCAAAATCGTAAACGGGGGGATTGTCCACGATGCGCACGACCATAGCATCTATGGGCTTTTGAGCTTTGTAGGTCAAGAAAATGGGACCGGCGTTGGCGTTGGTAACATCGACGTGGGCGATACGGTCCTTTTCTTTAACCGGACGGGTGTATTCGTGTTTCTTGATCACATCATTGTCATAATCATCGACCGAAACACATCCCACAATACCATACTGTTCTCTGGCTCCCATAGTTTGACGATAGATATAGAGACGCGGTGTTTCCTCCTGCACCAATGTGCCCTCGGATTTGAACCGCTCAAAATTTTCCCTCGCTTTATCGTATATTTCTTGAGAATAAAGATCCGTTCCCACAGGCAGATCGACCTCGGGTTTAACCACGTGCAGAAATGAATAGGGATTCCCCTGCACCAGTTCTCGCGCTTCTTCACTGTTGAGCACGTCATAGGGATAGGAGGCCACCTTGCGCTCCAGTCCCTTTTGAGGTCTCCAGGCTTTGAATTTTCTTAAGACTGCCATCTTTTTCTCCTCTCGAATATGAATTTGCTATTTATATAATGAGCGATAAGTTTAGCAAAAACCTATTGAAATGTCATACTACCTACAAATATCATCAGGAAACATCCTCAAAACAGTGATTGATGCATAGACGGGTATGTTACATAGAATTTGGGGATGAATTGAGCGACATTGGAGGATTTAGCCTTCCCGAACTGTTTTTGGAGGGAACCCGACGAAGTCGGGCTCGAGGACTGTTGTGAGCACGAGATGATCTTTAACGCGGTCGATGTGTATCTGAGGTTAAGGTAGCGGGGGATATGTAAACATGCGGAGTTCCGCAGAGCCGAGAAAAACAGAGAGGGAATGGCGTTAAAAATCTGACCGGAGCGAAGCCATCCCCAAATTCTAGTATCATCACGGAATTAAGGATGCTTACATATCATCATTCCCACTAGACTTTAATGAGGGCTATATGTTAGATCTACTTTATCAGGTAAAATTTCGTTTGATGTCCGTCTATGAAACGGCAGCCATCCTTTGTGAACACGCCATCTTCCTCGAATCCGATACGAACATCCTGCCCTCCCCACTCGGGAACACTGGTCGTACTGGAAAATTCGATGGCATAGACAGTATTGTAATTGAGAGGATATTCCATCTCGGTGCGGATCCCTTCCGGAGCATTTTGTACCGGACGGGCGTCCATGGAGGTGCCGGCGGCATGACCATGCACACCCAAGGGGTGGGAGTAGATCAAAGGGCGCAGCCCTGCAACAGTGGCCTTTTCCATGGCCGTATCCGTGATCTCATTCCCGGTCCGGCCGGACATGAATTCACCCATAAAGATCTCCGCAACCTGATTGGCGCGAACCAACGCCTTTTTTAATCCCGCAGGAGCATCATCCTCACCAATACGACACACATAGGCATGCAGCTGCATATCCGTACACAGCCCCAGATAGACAATACCGATATCGCAGTGAAGGAGGTCGCCTCTACGGATCACCCGGGGATTATCCTTATACAGCGACGCCACCTCGTTGTTCCGCTGAATGGAGATCGAAGGTTGGAACCAGGTGTCCAAGCCCAGGTCAGTAAATCGCTGACGGATCCACCACACCACATCATCGCTGGTCGTGATATCGGGGATTACCACCTGATTTGAGAAAAACTCGGCAATGATGTCATGAGCGATCCCACATATATGGCGATAAACGCTCAATTCCTGAGGACTGCGTGTCTCCAACCAACCTAAACAGAGTCTCTCGGCTGAAACAAAGCGCGAAGACAGCCCCTGCCCCAGATGCTCCTCCAACTTCTCTTTGAGACTTGCTGTCAAACCATCGCCAAACCGGTAGGTGGGTGACACATTGATCCCGATCTTTTTAGGATCAAGCTCCTGGATAACTTCGGCTAAGCTTTCAAACTGCAGCTTATTCTTGTCCGTCCACGTCCCCTTATACCAGTTCCTTGTTCCATAATAACTGCCGGAAAGCCTTTCCACGCCTGTGTCTTCCCCCCGGTCATAGAACATCAGAATGGACGTCCGGCGCGCGTTCATGGTCGGTTCCGGCACTAAACTCATGTAGACAGGATCTTCGTTGTACTCCCGGTTGATGATGAGCCAAAGATCGATCCCTTCCCTACGCATCAGCATGGGGATGAGGTTATCCAATCTCCAGCGCAGCCACTCATTATAAATCTCGGCCCTTTCTCTTTCAGGTAGGATCTTCTCTATATCCTTGACCGCAGCCCCTCCGAATTCCTGAGCAGCGGAAGGCACTGTTGCTCCCAGCAGTATAACCAGCAGCAAGACTGCGACACTGTAAATTCTGTTATTCCTCGCCATAGTAACCTCCTAAAATTAAGAAATCCCCCGATATATTTTTCCTCATCTCCCCCTCCTATCCCCCAATAGGGTCATCGATGGCCGCAGACTCCATCCCTCCCAGAAAGCGGGCACCGTCTTCGGTCACCACAAAGCAGTCCTCAATGCGAACTCCGAACTCACCGTAGATGTAGATGCCGGGTTCGTTGCTGAAGGTCATACCAGGACGCAGCAGCGTCTTGTTTCCCCGCACCAAATAGGTGTATTCGTGACCTTCCATGCCGATACCGTGGCCCAGACGATGAGCGAAATACTTGTAATCCGGTCCAAATCCAGCGTCCTCGATGACCTTGCGGGCAGCCTTGTCGATGTCCTCGCAGGGAATCCCAGGCTTGACGGTTTTGTGTGCAGCCAACTGAGCTTTACGCACGATATCCCAGACCTTACGTTGTCTATCCGAGGGTTCTCCAAAAACTATGGTCCGGGTGACATCCGAACGAAATCCTTCCACGCTGCAGCCGCCGTCTACCAACACGATATCGCTATTACCCAGATCTCTTCTGGCCATGGATCCGTGGGGAAATGCGGAATTTTCTCCAAAGGAGGGGCCTCCTCCTCCGCTCACACCCATCTGTTGATGGGCTGTACGGATATAGCCTCCAAGATCACGAGCGGTCATGCCGTCACGCAAGTTTTTAAATGCCTCACGATAGGCCATTTTGGTGATCTTGTTGGCCAGATCCATGTAAGCGATCTCTTTCGCTGTTTTAATCACCCGGCAGTTTTCGGTCACAACGGCTCCATCCACAATTTCAAATCCCGGAGCCTCTTTCCTCATACCCTGAGCGACAAAACTGCGCACGGTAGGCCCTAGAGCCAGCCTTCCCCCAGAATAGCCGCTGCGGCGCATGATTCCACCGATCAACTTATAGGGACTCTCATGTTCCTCCCAGGTACGCATCTCTTGGCCTTTAGGTATACGTTCCTGGGCACGTTCCCCCTCAAAGGCAGGGCATATCCAAACAGGATCATGTGCACGTCTCAGCAAAACACCAAAAGTGCGCTCGCTTCGCCCCCAATTCACGTTGGTGAAGTACCTCAGGTTGACACTTCCCGTGAGAAATAGGGCATCGATCTTGTGCTGAGCCAAGATCTCTTGGGCCTTTTCCTGACGCTTGGAAAAATCTTGAGGTGTCAAAGGCTCCACCCCCGTCAACATGTTTTTAAGTTCCTCTTCGACTCCCGAACGCGCAAACAACGTACGGGTGAAGCCAAATGCGGAAAGAGAAACTCCGCCGATCTTTATAAATTCTCGCCGAGAAACCATAGAACTCTCCTTGATAAAAGTAGTGATTATTCCACTGCAGACATGCAAAGAATCTATAACAGAGGGCGCAGAATTGTCAATGAAGGAGAGGTTATTTCTTGTGTTGGAGCGTGCGCAGCAGCTCTTTTTCGCTGCGGATGCCCTTAAGGATCTCGGGCAGAAGGGCCCGGGTTTCAAATTCGTCGTAGCCACATTCCCGAATCTGAAGGGCATCGCCTTCGATATGGCACATAATCTCACGTATACTTTCCGGATAGCGGACGAAGTGTTTATTGGCCGCTTCTCCAAAATAGGTCACTTGGAGGATCATCCGCTCTCCATTGCCTTCTTTGTGGCTCAGGATCATGACATGCTCTTCACGGTTTGCCCAGATCCCATCCAGGTTGAGGTGAAATTCACGTTTGATGAAATCCTCTTCGTCCCTGTAGCCGAACTCTCGTACCTCATGATAGATCTGCAGCAGTATGCCTTCAGATCTCTGGGAAGAACGGGAGTCCTTAGCTTGAGAGTTTAAGACAGGGAATCCAGGGGCAGGATAGAGCAGATAGAGGAATGAAGCCAGGATGATCACTTTCGTGAAGCGGATCAGGACGGATTTTTTGTACATCCTCTTTTATAATATGGGGTATTTTTCAGTTTTTGTCAAAATTTTCAGGTCCTTCTTTCAGGAGCTTGTAGACATATAAAAAGGGCTACGGTATTATATTTAAGGAGAAAGTCAGATCGGGGATAAATAAATATTTGACACCCAAACAAGCCTGTGATAATTTTAAATAAATATGAGTATTATGATAGGATTTATCATATTAACGCAGCTCAAGGGAAAAATCCTATAATTCAATGATCCAAGGAGGAGAGTCATGAGAAAGACTTATATGATTCTTGTTTTTAGTTTGGTGCTGAGCACATTTGCCTCAGCTCAATACCAAAATGAATTCGGCCAGGATATCGTCAAAGTGATGAGTGTGATCGATACACGTGTCGACGGCACGAGTCAGGTTCGTCATTATGTGATGGACCCGGTCACAGATATGCCGGTCCCCTTAAGGGATGCCGGGGCTGTGATCACGGGTGTAGATCAAGTCACGCTCCAGCAGCTCGTCCTCACCCGCTCTTGGCACTGGAAGTGGCCGGTCATCGTGGTATTCAATCAAACAAAGCTTGCCAAGACTTTCCGCGGCAAATACAAGATTGTCCCAAAAAAATATATCACTCTGCGCCGGGGCAACAACAACACCCCAAAGATGAAGAACGGCACTAAGGTCAAGAAAGACAAAACCCAAGATCAATTCAGTTCGTGGTGGAATTTTCGACGCCAGTTCGAAAACGACAATGACAACACCATCGTCATGACCGATGGGGATTGGTTCTTTAAAAATCCGGACGGCACCTGGGAAGATCCGGATCCATCCAATCCAAGCGTTTCGCGTACAGTTTCACGCACGATGATCATCGCGAGCGCCACATTCCAGCTCAGTGGTAACCGCTGGATCGGTACTTACAACATCGTGGAAGCGGACATCTTCTGGCACACACGCCTGTTCACTTTAGCCAAGCTTGTTTACCAGCGGCTTGCAGCCGTGGCCTTTGAATTCGCCTACGGCTACCAGGGCACAGTTTGGTCTACCGATATGCTGTCCAATAACCCTCACTTCATCACAAACAACGATTTCACCAACAAGAACAGCGACTACTGGCAGAATATCAACTATCCCCGAGATGATTTTTTCTATAGAGATTCGCTCGGGATCGGCATGTCTCCGGTGTTTCTGTCAACGCCTATGATGCTTCCTTTTGAGATGGAGGTCCTCGACATCGGAGGGTACCAAGTACCGACAGTGGATGAACTGGGCAATGTGGATATGGGCTATACGCCTATTCTTTTCCTCACCAACCTGATCGCATTGGACGGCAAAAAAAAGATGAATGTCAAGATCTTCCGCATAGACGAGACGGTCAATCCTCCCAAGGACCGTAAGATCGTATATCTTAACGGCAACACCATGCGCTATCCCGAGCCTCCGCCGTCAGGATGGACGCAAAAGATCTATACCTCCGTCTTCCTGAACAATGTTCGTCTGGGACGGGAAAGCGATCTGGCAAAGCTTGAAAACGCTGTCTGGAAGTACGGTGCTCCCAAAACCATCAACGGAGTTGACTTCGCCAAAGTCATCAAGATCAAGGTTAAATTGACAGGACTCCTGGGAGAAAAGGGTAAGAAAAAGACGATCGCCCGGATCTTTTATCTGGTGGATACGCCTCAGCCCTGGGAATAATAGTTTCAGTCCAGCGGCCAGAACTGATTGTCAAACCAGATTTTTTCCTTGAGTTCGTCATCGACTTCGGCCAGCATCTGCATGTGGGTCTTTTCCCATTTGGTCAGCCACTGGAAGACCTCTTTTTCGTCATCTGACTGAGCCGTATCCGCCTGCTGAGAGTAGAATTTATATGATGGCTCCCTTCACAATATCCAACACTCTATTTTCTTCCATCTGTCTCTCCTTCCTTATTGGGACACCTAGAAATGTCACCGCACGAATCGATCAAAAAATTCGATGATACGATTCAGACGGTCCATGCGGCGCTTGGGATTTCCTGAACGAGACAACTCATGCCCCTCCTGAGGATAACGCACATATTCCACCGGCCTCTTGAGGATCTTGAGACTCCGGTAAAGTATCTCCGATTGGATCACGCCGGCCCGCAGGTCACGATCGGCATGGATGATGAGCAAGGGTGTCTGGATGTTCTCGACGAAGGTCAAGGGAGAATTGGCATCCAGGAACTTGCGTGCCTCTTCCTCCCAGGGATACCCCCCATAATGTGTGGGAACCAGACGGTAGGCATTCGATTCTCCGAAAAAGACCGAGATCTCATAAACCCCTCGCTGAGCCACCGCCGCCTTAAAACGATGATCCTGTGTAACCAGCCAGGCCGTCATATATCCAGCATAGCTCCCACCGGTCACGACCAAGCGCTCCGGATCCACCCAATCCAGGTTCTCCATCTCCGAGGTCACAGCCAGGATATCATCACCCGGTCCCACGCCCCAGTCACGGTAATTGGCTTTTTTAAAGTCATAGCCGTAGCCACCACTTCCACGGGGATTGCAGTAAACCACACCATAGCCCCGACTGGCCAGAAGCTGGAATTCATGCCACATGCTGAATTCCCCCGGCCCCCACATGGCACTGGGACCGCCGTGGATCTCCACAGACAGAGGATATGTCTTCCCCGGTTTCCGCCCCACAGGCGGCATCACCCAATACTGGATGCGCCGGCCATCGGACCGTTCCAGCCACTTTTCCTCGGGGAATACCAGCTCCTTTTCTTTGATCCATTCGGAGTTGAAGGAGGTGATCTGCCGTGAATTTTTTCCGTCGATATCACAGGTATACATTTCAAAGGGATTCTTAACCTCGGTCAAAGCATAAACCAGCTTTTCTGAGGACACATCAAACTCCCGCACGCCTTTGTCGCCACCGACAACAATCTGTACGTCTCCCCCAGAGGCAGGAACGCGGAACAGCGGAAAGTCTCCTTGATCGGGCGCGACAAAATACACATCGTCTCCATCGGTTGACCAGCAATAAGCGGAAACACTGCGGTCAAAAGCGAAGGTCAAGGGCCGTGGTTTTTTCCCAGCCAGATCCATGGTGACCAACTGCCTCAAGGCATAGACCGGATCTTTCTGATCGGCCGCCATAAAAAGCAGCTTTCGGCCGTCAGGGGAGAATAGGGGGTAGTTCAGCATATATCCCTGCCAATCCAACAACAGCTGTGCCTGGGAGCCGTCGGCTCTCAGGATCCAAAGATCGCCGTCCATGACACGGTCAGGATGGATTGTATATTTTAAGGAGGAACATACGATACGCCGGCCATCAGGCGACCAATCTGCGCCATAGAAACTTTGCGTTCCCCCGGTCAACTGTGTGGCCTGCGCATCAGCCTCAGCCGAGCAAATAAACAGATGTAAAAATCCCATTCCCGCTTGGAGCTGCAGCTCGTCTTGGAAGTTGGTGCGGGTAATCACATTGGGATCCCCCTGACTGGCATTCTTAGCCAGCCAGGCCCGGATCTCCTCCGGTGTACCATCCGGATCGGCCTTTACCGGATTCTCCTCCGCTTCTCCCTCTGTATCCGCCTTCTGTTCCTCACTCTTTTTCTTATCCTGCTCCATCTTTTTCCAGTTGGGAGCATCCCGCCATGTCCGTCCCGGTCGCTCGTACTTCCAGGTCGGTTCCCCTTCCACAGCCCAATCCGGGATGAATGCGGAAAAAAGCAGCTTCTCTCCGCCAGGAGACCACTGTGGTGCAAAAGCACCGAATTCAGACTCGGTTACACGGTAAGCTTCCCCTCCCTGAAGGGGCAGGATCCAGACCTGAGGCTTATCTTGGTGGGTCCGGACAAAAGCGATCCGTGAGGAATCCGGCGCCCACACCGGAGAACTGTCGCTGCGCTCCCCAAAGGTGAGTTGAATCGGGGGTGTCATCTTTTCCAGATCAAGCATCCAGAGGTGATGGTCATAACGGTATTCCCCCTCTTCATTCTTATCCATGGAGGTGACCACAAAAACCACCCGCCGCCCATCCGGAGAAATATCGATCTGCCCCAATGTCTTGATCTTTAAAAGATCCGAAGCAACGATCGGTTTTTTCGCTTCCTCAGCAGCGGCCACAGAAACCAAGAGCACACTTAAACAAAGAGCCCAAATACGCCGGAACTTGATACACATATTTGACTCCCTCAGTTCCCTATCGGAGCACCCGGGGGGGGAGATAAAGACTGGGGCAGCTGGAACTCAGAAGGATCATCCTGAAACAGCTCGATCTGAGCGATGGCAAATACAAAATGAGCTTTGAGGTTGGCATCTCTGGTTTTCGGCATCTGCCCCTGCAGCCAGCTCTTGAGACCTTCGAGCTTCAACAGAGTCACAGCTTTGACCTGCGGCGCAGCCTGAGTCGAACCTCCCAAGCCCATCAGGTTGTACAGGGTCACATAGTTTACGACGCGCTGGATCTCACCCTCCAAACCCGGCCGGACCGGCGCTTTGAATGTGAATGTAAGCAGTTCATCTACGATCTCTTGGAAGTCGGGCAGCTCGGGATTGCGGGCATGGTATTGAATGAGCCGGGCGGCTCTTTCCGGATGGAGCAGGTTGCTGACGGTCATGGCGGCTGCGGTCTCGGCAGCACCCAGAGGATCAAAGGCGATCCCGGTGTACCCGGGAAAAAGCTCCCGCGTCTGACGCAGGCCGGGCGCTCGCGGCGGCAAGATCTTGAGGACATTCTCAGGGACAGCCAGGGCTTCGGGAGATATCGTTTTCAGCAGCTCTGATAACGCCCGCCTTTGCTCCGCGGCCGGCACAAATTTTGGGTCCGATTGAACTCCACCCCTGATGGTGTGATTGTAGTACAGGCCCCCGATAACGCTGGCAGCCGCTTCGATCTGATAACGGTGGAACAGATAAACCGGGACCAGGATCTCTTCTAATGTGGCCATCGCCTCTCCGTAACGCACCTTTTTCTTTGAGAAATTCTTGAGAGCGATGTCACGGACTTTCATCTTATGCACCAGTTCATCCACGGGATGTGTCCCATTATCCCAGTCGTTGGATAAAGGATGAACCCCCCCGGCCGGAGCAGCGTCCTGGTTGGTAAGATTTATCAGTCCCCGATTGAAAGCATTGTCGAGGATCGTTTTGAGCGCTGCGGCCTCGTCCACGGAATCGGGAAAATGCTGGTAGCCGTAAGCAATATCCACCTTGTCCCACTCGCCCATACCAACAGCGTAGGCGTCGGACAGATCGATCTCACCGCTTGCTGTGATCTTAATACGGGGATGGGGATAGTCCATGACCGAAGCCCGATCGTTGACGCTGGAAGCATAGTTGTGCCACTATCACAGGGTGTGTCCTATCTCATGAGCGGAAAGCTTACGGATGCGGGCCAGTGCCAGTTCTACGGCTGCTTTGGTATCATCAGGATCTCCGGTGTATTCCGTCGCCAATCCGGAAGCGATCAGGTAGTCCTGCCGGAGCCGCTGAGAACCCAAGGCAACATGGCCTTTGATGATCTCGCCGGTACGCGGATCTGAGACTCCGCCTCCATAGGACCATCCCCGGGTGGAGCGATGGATCCAATTGACCATGTTGTAGCGGACATCAAGGGGATCGGCGCCTTCGGGCAGAATCTTGACCTGAAAGGCATTCCGATAGCCGATGGCCTCAAAGGCCTGGTTCCACCAACTGGCCCCTTCCAAAAGGGCGGTGCGGATGGGTTCAGGAGCTGCATTGTCGATGTAGTAGACAATAGGCTCCACCGGATCGCTGATTTCAGCACTGGGGTCTTTTTTAAACAAACGGTGACGTCCAATAAATCTTTTTTGCAGAGGCTGATCGACAGGGACAGCAAAATCCATATAACCGGCCCGGCCGGAATAATTGCTGCGCGGTTCCCAGAGGCGGGGTTTATATTTGGCATCCGGAAGCTCGATAAAAGCATGGTGCTGTCTGAGAGAGACCGCACCGGGATCCGGCGAAACGCCCCGCACCAAATTTCCGGGGTCCGCGGCCGCAAAGGTCAAGAGAGCTTCGAATTCACTGTTTTTGGGGAAGTTTTTGGTGTTCTGCAGATACACCGCAGAGCGAGATGTGTCCAAGCGGTAGTTCCCCTGACGGGCACGACGCATCCGGTCGAGCACTCCATGGGCATCCTGCATCAAGAAGGGCGTCATGTCCACCAGCACCTCTCCCTGCCCTTCGGCAGCGACGGAAAAACCCCATATGACGGACTTCGCAAAAGCATCTTCGACCGCTTTGCGTTCAAAAGGATCTTCGCTGTTGGCGCGGAAAGAATAGTTCGGCTGAACCATCAGGACTTTGGGGCCGATGCGTTGGAACTCAACGATACGTGTTCGTCCCAGTTGGCTGCGGTCCAGACCTATATCGTTGGAACCCAACCCGGCGGCCAGGGAACTCACGTATAAAAACTCCTGATCGAGCTTATCGATACGCAGCCAGATCTTCCCGGTCTTTGCTTCCCAATAAAAGTTAAAAAAGCCGGAATATTCATGCATCCCGGCGGTTTTTTTCGAGATGGACGGCGTCTGAGCATGCACCACCGAAAATGCCAAAACAAATCCCAATGCAAGAACCAAGATTTTTTTCATAAACAGCCTCCTAATCCAAAGAATTTTCCAAGGTGTCTAAGTTTATCAACCTTTAGTGAGATTTGTCCATTCTCTTTCCTAGTCTGGGAAGAAATTCTGTTTCGGGATTAAAGACAACCTGGATTATTCACGAGTCGAGGTTGCTGTAGCGGCAAGACAGTGGCCTGTGAAGCTGTACTAAGGTACCGCGAACAGGCTACAACGAAGCCGATGCAGTGAGATCGGCTCGCCTGCGTGTGCGATAGCGATCTTTTGTGAAAAATCTAGTATGGAGTGTGTAAGACCAAAAGACTCAAGAAGAAAACGAAAGTCACGGTTTAGGATAAAAAAATATTTGGCAGCTCCGGATTAGAGCACTTCGCCATCCTTAAACTCGACTTCGTAGCCCTCCTTGATCGGGTCCGCGGCAAGCAATACGAAGATTTTCAGTAATTGGTCGCTGTAATATTTGCTCTCCCCTGTAGCGTTTTCGTCTGCTTCAGAGTCCCAGTAGGTCAAAGAGATCCCTTTCAGGTTTTTACGGTCAACTAAGAGATGAGCTCCACGATACCCCTTCTGCTGCTTAGCAGCCGGAACAATACTGTTACTATAGATCTCAATAAATTTCTCGATCATATCTTCTCGGACATAGGCGGTGGTGGCACGTACAAACATGAATTTTTACCCCCTGATTTCAATCATACACTTAAAAAATATAATGCCCTCTATCAATGAAGTCAAGTGATTTTCACGGAAGATATCAAAGAGAGGACAGCGCTCGACGGGCGGCTTCAAGTTCGGGGAGTGATGTGTCAGCTTCTTTCCAGAGTTCAAGGAAAAGCTGGTACTTTTCACGGGCATCCGAGGTCTTGCCCAGCTCCTGCAGGATCCGTCCTTGGTGATAGACGCTCATGGCATAGATGTAGCCGTTTTCCAGACGGGAAAGGGGCAGATCCGTGATTTTTTTATAGGTTTTGGCGGCTTTGTTCAGATTGCCTGCTTCCTCCCACGTGGATGCCATTGCCAACAGGACCTGAGCCCGCATGGAGTCTTTATAGGGCATCAAAGTCAGAACACGGCCGTATTCTGCCAAGGCCGCCTCCGATTGTCCTTCCTCTGATAGGATAAGGCCGTTCAGATGATAGACAAGACGTATGGCTTTCCGGTTGAGACCTTCAGAGATCAATGTCCTGAGTTCGGCTGCTGTCTCCTTAGCCGGGGATAGCTCCTTGCGAAACACTTGGGTTAAGCCCTTCACAAAGAGCGCTTCGCGCTGATAGGAGAATACTCCGGAGTCGAGTGCGCTTTGCCAGAGCCGTTCACTTTCCGCTTGTGCCTCATCCAGACGCCCGGTTATAAGATCGAGGTAGGTCCACTTGATACGTGCACTGGTTTCCCAGGATTTTTCTTCCATCACTTCTGCCAGATCCAAGGTTTGGCGAAGTTGGTCCTCGGCCTCGGTAAACTTTCCGAGGGCCAGATTCAAACCAAACAGGGCATCATGGGCTATGTAATGTGCCACAGGCTGCTCGACCTCCAGCAGTTTCAGATATTCACTTTCCGCCTTTGCCAGGTCTCCCTGGTTGAAATAGGCCGCGCCTTTTATGGTGTAGGCATCATAGAAGCCGGGATTGGAAATCAAGGCCTTGTCAGCCTCAGCAGCGGCTAGATCCGGTTTGCCTTCCAGGAGATACACGTTAGCCAAGTTCCCTCGAATTCCGGCATGTTCCGCAACGTTGTCCAGATACAGCTCGCAGACATCTTCGGCCTCATCCAGCATGCCCTTGCTGATGTAGCTGCCTGCCAGGTTGATGTAGGAGTGGTAGCTGGGATCCCCGTTATCCACATTCACTCGATAGTAATGGATGGCCTTGTCATGTTCCTCCAGCGCACCGTAGGTCACGCCCAAATTGTTGTTTCCGATATGATCATCCGGATACAGATCCAACAGCTTGAGATAGGCCTCGATGGCTTTATCGTAATCCTTTTCGGTTCTGCGGTAGTAATCCGCCTGGATGTAGTAGCGCTCCCGTTCAGAAACGCGATCGCTCAGCTCAAAGGCCCGCTGGAGGCGGCGGTCGGCCTCAGCTTGATAGCCCAAGTTGGAATAGGCCATGGACATGGCCCGGTAGGCCATGGCGAAGTCAGGATCGATAGCTACGGCCAATTCCATGAGAGGAATGCTCTTGCTGTAATCTCCCTGATTGTGAAATTCCAATCCCTCCTGGTAGTAGCGATGAGCTTCGGGGGAGGAGGTGGTGATGTTCTCCACTTTAGCATCGACATCGCTTGCGATCTTGTCTGAAGAGAGTTTGAAGTCGGTCTTGATCCGGGTGGTCAGCTCATCCACCATAGTGAAGAGGGAATTTTCATTTTCACCCTCCACCTGTTCCTGGCCGATGATGTCTCCTGAACTGGCCTTCTGGAGTGTTGTATTAAGGCGGATGGTATCTCCGGCTTGGGTCATTTTTCCTACCAGGACATATTTGACTCCGGCACGCTCAGCCACCTCCTCGAGATCCCGGGAAGAATAGCTCTGAGATTCCAGGAGATCCAGTTCCTGCATGACGTTGTACAGTCTCTCCGGGCTCAGCACCTGGATGAAACGGGACTGTCCCAGGTCTGCGATCAAAAGATCGGAAAGGGCTTTCCGCCAATGTTCCATGCTCTCATCGCCGGTATTGTTCTCAAAGTGCATGACTGCCAAGGATGGTTTATCAGAAGCGAACAGAGAGACATCGCGTTTGGAGATCAGCTTCAATCCCACATATCCAATTACAAGAGCGGCGATCACGATCAAAGTGGGTAGATAGGCTTTGCTGAGATTGAATTTAACGGTGATCTCCCGGGTCGTGCGGGTTTTTCTCTCGGGTTTAACCTTCGTGGTTGCAGGGAACGCCACTTCTATGGTTTTTAATTCTTCTAAAAGCTCTTCGGCATCCTGATAGCGTTTGTTTCTGTCTTTCTCCAGACACTTCAGGATGATCCGGTTGATATCCTCCGCGATCTGAGGATTGATCCGCCGGGGAGCCAGGGGTCTTTCCGTTTTTTGTTTTACCGCCACGCTCAGGGGAGTATCTCCTCGAAAAGGCACGCGACCGGTCAACATCTCATACAGAAGGATCCCCAAGGAGTAGATATCGGAGCGCTGGTCCAACTCCTTCCCCTCCACCTGCTCCGGAGACATGTATTCGGGTGTGCCGATGATCACTCCGGTATCTGTCACTCCTTCCTTGCGATAGGTGCGGGCGATCCCGAAATCCATGATGCGCACATTGCCGTCCCGGTCGATCATGACATTGTGGGGTTTGAGATCTCGATGGATGATTCCCAGCCTGTGAGCTTCCGTTAGACCTTCGCTGATCTGGCGGGCGATGAAGACCGCCTTGCCCGAGGTCAGTTGTCCAACACGCCGGATCAGGCTTTTGAGATCTTCACCCGAGACATATTCCATGGAGATAAAGGACCGGCCTTCGAATTCGCTGAAATCATAGACACGACAGATATGCCGGTGCGAGATCTGTCGGGTGAGACGAAGCTCGTTGCGAAAGCGCTCTTTGGTCTTTTCATCCGCGGCGACTTCGGGGTTTAAAAGCTTTAAACCGACCTTTTCATCCACTTGATTGTCGATGGCTTTATAAACACGCCCCATACCTCCCCTTCCCAGCTCCTCCAGGATGTGGTAGCGGTTGGCAAAGGTCGATCCTACCTTGAGAAGGTTGGTAGGCGTTATCAAAGTCCGTGTGGGCGACTCATTGAATTCTTCGGATGCAGAAAGCGGACTCCCACAAATGCCGCAGAACCTGGTGCTCTCCGGATTATCCGCATGACACTTTGGACACTTCATATAAACAGTCGCCTTCTCTTTCTTCTATATAGATATACGAAAATTTGTGGAATTCAGTTGCCTTTTCCCTCAAGCAATATAACATATTTCACAATTCTTTACGCCTCCAATTCATTTAGACGGATTCTTTGAGCAAAATCTTCGCTTTATATACCTCATTCTTCACTATATTAGACGTTTATGAGCCCTTTAGGGATGTCATAGAGGTTCATTTTATCCCATTTCCCCCAGAATCCCTATAAGTATTATTGGATATGGGATTTTGACAGGGATATTGGCTGGATGATGCGGCTTTTTCAAACTCATGCAGGATTATCTCTTCGGTAAGAATCCGTTCCTTACAGAAATTACCGACAAATCCGTTTCAATTTATATCAAAGTTCCTTAGAATATACTTTTGTAAGGAAAAAGAATTTGGCTGAGAATTAAAATGGTGTGTCACAGATTGTAAATTTTTTAAATACAATAATATACATAAGTCGGAGTTTAAGATGACAAAAGAAAAAGATATTTTTGAGGAGATCGGAGATGCCTTTAAGGAGTTGGGGGAGAATATCAAGCCTCAT